>NZ_SDLA01000009.1:0-108141 GCF_013096845.1 Geobacillus sp. BMUD | reverse complement strand
AAAAGCTCTCCAACTGGTCTTTTGGGAAAGTCAAGCGATATCTTGCCTATAAATTAGCCCAACAAGGTATTCGTTTGAAAGAAGTCGACGAATCGTACACGAGTCAGACATGTCCTGTCTGCCAAAAAAGACGAAAAGGTTCCCGGCGAATCTTTGCCTGTTCTTGCGGGTATCAAGAACATCGGGACATTCATGGCGCCCGCAACATTTTGAGCAAGGCGCTCTACCAAGAGATCGCTCCTTGGGATGTGCCAACGACGCTCACGTATCTACGGATTGCGTAAGCAAGAAGTAGTAGACGGGTGGGACTGCCCCATCGGTGACCTACCGATGTTGCTTACCGAATCGGTCGGGAAGGCTTCCGATCCTCCTATCGAGCCGAAGAAGACCGCCTTCTTCTGCGTTGAAGCTTCTTCGATCGAGTAGTAAGAAACTCCCACCTCTAAGCGAAGTGTAGGTGGGAGAGGTTCATAAGGTTCGTAGCCGCTGCGATTTGTTCAGAGCTGAAACGCATATGTTCGATCAGAACCGCCAAATTGCTGGACATCTGATGGAACCCGTCGGCAAGGGCGAGAATATCTTTTGTCGCTGCATGCAATTCGATGCGCGACCGCCAATCGCCGGATCCAAGCCGTCCATTTATGAAGAAACGGTCAACGATGTGTTGAAAATATGTAAACAAAAAGCGAAGACAAGCAAATCGATTGAAACATTGTGCCAACTTTGGTAAGCTAATCTCAAACGGACGCCCTCTTGTCCGTGTTACATAAACCAAAAAGGAGGAGATTGTATGCCATTTGAATTGCCAGCATTGCCGTATCCGTACGATGCGCTTGAGCCGTACATTGACAAAGAAACGATGAACATTCACCACACGAAGCACCATAACACATACGTCACGAATTTGAATGCGGCGTTGGAAGGGCATCCGGATTTGCAAAACAAATCGCTCGAAGAATTGCTCAGCAATTTGGAAGCCCTTCCGGAAGGCATTCGCACGGCGGTGCGCAACAACGGCGGCGGCCATGCGAACCACTCGCTTTTCTGGACGATTTTGTCGCCAAACGGCGGCGGTGAGCCGACGGGTGAGCTGGCTGAGGCGATCAATAAAAAATTCGGCAGCTTCGCCGCGTTTAAAGACGAGTTTTCGAAAGCAGCGGCCGGCCGTTTCGGTTCAGGCTGGGCATGGCTTGTCGTGAACAACGGCGAGCTGGAAATTACGAGCACGCCGAACCAAGACTCGCCGATCATGGAAGGCAAAACGCCGATTCTCGGCTTGGACGTTTGGGAGCATGCGTACTACTTGAAATACCAAAACCGCCGTCCGGAATACATTGCCGCATTCTGGAATATTGTCAACTGGGACGAAGTGGCGAAACGGTACAGCGAAGCGAAAGCGAAGTAATCAACAAAGCGGGGCGAAACAAAACGCCCCGCTTTTTTAGCGACGGAGGGGTCAGGCAAAGGAAGTGGTTTTCTTTGCGCCGGTTGCATAGCCATAGTGGAAATGGCTACACTACCGGATAGATGAAAAGGGGAGTTGGCAATGGCATTTTTCCAAAAACTAACCGGCCAAGAACAAGTGAACCGCGACCTGTTGCTTTTGCTTTGCATCGGCGGATTTTACGCGCTCGGTGTTTCCCTGTCGAACACGTTTGTCAACATTTATTTATGGAAACAGACCGGCGATTTTCGCGATTTGGCGCTATACAATTTGGCGGTCGTCACGATGCAGCCGCTGACGTTTATTTTCGCCGGCCGGCTGGCAAAACAAATTGACCGCATTCTCGTTTTGCGGCTTGGCGTGTCGTGTTTAGCCGTTTTTTTTGTCACCGTTTTATTGGTCGGCTCTCGCGCCCATCAATATTTGCTTTTTCTTGGTGCGCTGCTTGGCGTCGGCTACGGTTTTTATTGGTTGGCGTTTAACGTGTTGACATTTGAAATTACCGAACCGGAGACGCGCGACTTTTTTAACGGTTTTTTCGGGGTGCTGACCTCATCCGCGGGCATGATCGGGCCGATGGTTGCCGGTTATATCATCTCATCGTTTCATGGAGCAAAAGGGTATACGTTCGTTTTCTCGCTGTCGCTCGGCTTGTTTCTTGTCGCTGTGCTGCTCAGCTTTTTCTTGAAGCGCCGCGCGGCCGCAGGGAACTATTTGTTCGTCCGCATTTTAAAGGAAAGGAATGAAAACCGGAACTGGCGGCTCATTACGAATGCCCACTTTTTTCAAGGATTACGCGAAGGCACGTTTGTGTTTATCATTTCCGTGCTTGTGTATATCACTTCTGGGAGTGAATGGGCGCTCGGCAAATTCGGGCTTGTCAACTCGTTCACATCGTTTGTCGCCTATTATGCCGTCTCCCGGCTGATCAAGCGTGAATATCGGATGAAAGCGATTTTGCTGGGAGGAGCGTTGCTATACGGAGCGATTTTTTTGATCGTCTTCCATCCAACCTATCCGCGCCTCATTCTTTATGCCATCACGATCGCCATTGCGTATCCATTGCTGCTTGTGCCGTATTCCTCCTTGACGTTTGACGTCATCGGGAAGAGCTGGAAATCGGCCGAGGCGCGCGTCGAATACATTGTTGTCCGGGAATTGTTTTTAAACGCCGGACGGGTGACATCGATTCTGGCCTTTTTAACGGCTATGGCGCTCTTTGGCGAAGAGGCTGGCATTCGGGTGCTTATGTTTGGGTGCGGGGCTGGGCATTTGGTGATTTATTGGTTTGTCCGCCGCATTCGCTTCACCGATGGCCGTCCGGAGCGCGATCAGCGCGAGAGGCTTTTGCTTCGGGCGAAGCTGGCCGGCGAACGGGGCGGTCCGTCGGTGTGAGGGGACAAGTTTTTCCCTAGCCATGACCGACTTTTTCTTTTACAATAGGGGGAGGAGAAGGAGGATCGGGGGATGAAACGGAAAAAGCGAGCGCAAGTGCCGATTCGGTTAAACATTTTGTTTTTCTTTGTTTTTTTGTTGTTTTCAGCGCTGATTTTGCGCCTTGGCGTCGTACAAATCGTCTACGGTGAAGATTATCGGCGCGAAGTGGAGCGGACGCAGGATGAAATCGTCAGCACGCCGGTGCCGCGCGGCAAAATTTACGATCGGTTTGGCCGCGTGATCGTTGACAACACACCACAAAAGGCGATTACGTACACGCGCTCCAAAACGACACAGCCGGAAGAAATATTGGACATAGCAAGGAAGCTTGCCCAATACATTGACATTCCCGATGCTGAGAAAAAAGTGACCGAGCGCGATATGAAAGATTATTGGATTTTAACGCATCCGAAAGAAGCGAAAAAGAAGGTGAGCGAACAAGAACGGAAAAAACTCGCTGACCAAGGATTGACGCAAAAAGAGATCGACAAAAAGGTGTACGAGTGGACGCTCGACCGCATCACCAAGCAAGATTTGGCGCAAATTTCGAAAGCAGAGCTTGAAGTGATCGCCATCAAACATGAGATGGAAAGCGGGTACGCCTTGACGCCGCAGACGATCAAAAGCAAAGGAGTGACCGACCGCGAATATGCGGTCGTCAGTGAGCATTTGAGCGAGCTGCCCGGCGTCAATACGACGGTGGATTGGGACCGGAAATACGTCTATGACAACACATTTCGCTCTGTGCTCGGCAGTGTGACGGAAGAAGACGAAGGCGTCCCGCGCGAACGGCTCGATTATTTTTTAGCCCGCGACTACAGCCGCAACGACCGTGTCGGCAAAAGCTATTTGGAGATGCAGTATGAAGAAGTGCTGCACGGCAAAAAGGCGAAAGTGAAAAACGTTGTCGATAAATCGGGCAATGTCATCTCGGTCGAGCAAGTGTATCCAGGCGAGCGCGGCAACGACCTCGTGTTGACCATTGATGCCGAACTTCAGCAAAAAGTGGAGCAAATTATTGAACAAGAGATTTTGGCCACGAAGCGCAAAGGTCGGTCGCCGCTCTTGGACCGGGCGTTTGTCGTCATGATGAACCCGAAGACGGGCGAAGTGTTGGCGATGGCCGGCAAACTTCTTCAAGACGGCAAATTTGTCGACTTTGCCATCGGCAACATCACGTCCGCCTATGCGATGGGATCGGCGGTGAAAGGAGCGACCGTTCTCACTGGCTTTCAAACTGGGGTGCTTCATCCGAATACGTATATAAAGGACGAGCCTTTGTATATTAAAGGAACCCCGGTGAAAAAATCATGGAAGACGATGGGGACGATCAACGAGCTGACGGCGCTCAAGCAGTCATCGAACGTCTATATGTTCAAAACAGCGATCGCCATTGGGGGCGGTGCGTATCGTCCGCACGCGCCGCTTCGCATCAATCCAGCGGCGTTTACGACGATTCGCCACTATTTCAGCCAATTCGGCCTTGGCGTGAAAACGGGCATCGATTTGCCGAACGAACTTAGCGGCTTCCAGGGACAAAGCACGCGCGGCGGATTTTTGCTTGACTTAGTGATCGGCCAGTACGATATGTATACGCCGATGCAACTGGCGCAATACATCTCGACGATTGCCAACGGCGGCTATCGGATGAAACCGCAGCTTGTCAAAGAAATTCGTGAGCCGTCGGCCGACGGAAAAGAACCCGGCCGAGTCATCAAATGGTTCGAACCGGTTGTGCTAAACCGGATTGATATGAAGACAGAATACATCAAGCGGGTGCAAGAAGGATTCCGCCGTGTGATGCAAGAGCCGGGCGGAACGGCGTATTCGTATTTCGCCAACGCTCCGTATAAACCGGCCGGCAAAACAGGGACGGCCGAAGCGTTTTATGACGGCCCGATCCAAAGCCGGCGGAATGATCCAACATACAATTTGACGCTCGTCGGCTATGCGCCGTACAACGATCCAGAAGTGTCGTTTGCCGTTGTCGTCCCGTGGGCGACGCAAGGGGAGAGCGACGGGATTAATGACCGGATCGGCCGCCGCATTTTGGATGCCTATTTTGAATTGAAAGCGAAGCGTGCGGCTCAAGGCGGGAGCGGCTTCGATGCTCAAGGCGGCGCAGAGGCTGCCGATGCGCGCTGACATGAAAGGCGCCTGAACGGGCGCCTCTTTTTTTTGGGCTTGCAAAAAATGATGTTCGTTTACAAAAACTTTACATACCGTCCACACAGCGTTAACGATCGTTTTGTATGCTCATGATAGGAAAAACTCGATCTTCCGTTGCCAGTGAGGGCGGAAGGAAATGAAAGGAGTCACGCCGATGAGTATGATGGCGGTGGTGGAGCGCCGAAAAGAGGATATTCCTTCGGCGCAGTTGGTGAAAAAAGAGGTCGTTTACGAAACGAACGGACTGAACGTATGGTATGGCGAGCATCATGCGTTAAAAAATATTCATCTGTCTTTTTATGAACGCGAGATTACAGCGATTATCGGCCCGTCAGGATGCGGCAAGTCAACCTATATCAAAACGCTCAATCGAATGATCGAGCTCATTCCAAACGTCCGGCTCGAAGGAGAGATTTTATATCGCGGCCGCCGCATTTTTGACACGTCATACCCAGTTGAACAGTTGCGAACGCAAGTAGGCATGGTGTTTCAAAAGCCCAACCCGTTTCCAAAGTCGATTTATGACAACGTCGCCTATGGGCCGCGCATTCATGGGATCCGCGACCGGCGGCGGCTCGATGAGATCGTCGAAAAAAGTTTGCGCCAAGCGGCGCTTTGGGAGGAAGTCAAAGATCGGCTCCATGAAAACGCCCTCGGTTTATCGGGTGGGCAACAGCAGCGGCTGTGCATTGCCCGCTGTTTGGCCGTCGAGCCGGATGTCATTTTAATGGATGAACCGACATCGGCGCTCGATCCGATTTCGACAGCAAAGGTTGAGGAGTTGATGGAGGAGCTGAAAACAAAATACAGCATCATCATTGTCACGCATAATATGCAACAGGCAGCCCGCATCTCTGATCGGACGGCGTTTTTCTTAAACGGAGAAGTCATTGAATACGGGGAGACAAAAATGTTGTTTTCTCGTCCAGCTGATCAACGGACGGCGGATTATATCGCTGGGCGGTTCGGATAAAAGCGGTCCGTGTGCGTCGGCAATGACGGACAAAAAAGTTCGTTTCAAAAAGGGAGTTTCTTTCGAAAGAACGGCTGTTTGATGCGCAGACACCGCCTTAAGAAAAGGGGCTGATCCCAAAACGAATTCGTTTTGGGATCAGCCCTTTCTTGTGTTATGGCTTGGCAATCAAACGGCCGATGGCGGCATAGTCCATATCGCTCCGCACGTTGTAGACACCGGGGCGGATGGAGCGCGTCAGCCCATGTTGCTCCAAGTAGTCGTTGAAGGTGTGGGCGCTTTGAATGATGCCAGCCTCTTCAAGTTCACGGGCAAATGTCTCTGGCGCATCTCCTTTCTTAATAACGAGTCGATAGACGTAAACGGTTTGCACTGATGGTTGGGACATCTGCTTGGCCGACGCTTTCGGGGCGGTGTTCGACTGAGCGCTGCGGAGTCTGTCGTATTCCTCTTTCGCTACAGCGACAAGTCCATGCTGTTTGAGGAACGTCTTGACTTCCGTTTCCGTCGGTGCAGCCGGAGGCGAAACGTAATACGAGGCACCGATCAGCGCTGCCGATACAAGCAACCCTAGGGCAAACGAACGCATCAATCGCTTGTTCATCGGCGCAATCTCCTTACCGCCCGCTCGACTTCCGCAACGGTCAGCCCTGTCTCACGGGCGATGTCTTCGAGCGGGAATCCTTGTTTATGCAAAAACAAGATGCGCCGATCGGTCGGCGACAACGGTCCGTTGCGCTGCAGCGAAGCGAATCGTTGTCGCTCAGGGATGAGGAGCTCCTCCTCGATGACTTGCAGCCGCTTTTTGATTTGGTACGTTTCCTGCGCCAGTGAAACGGTCAAATGATCGATTTGTTCTTCGAGCGGTTTCAGTTCATCTTTAGCAAAAAAGGAAATGACAAGAAAAATAATGGCTAGAACTGCCAAGGCGATGATCGCATATTCTACCACGTGCATCCCTCCCCTTTTCACTATACCATATCATTCTCTGCTTGTGGTGCTCTTATTGAACAAAGATGAAATTTAGAGGTGGAAATCGCCGAAGAAAAATGGTATCATAGAAAAGTCCGATTATATAAAGTATAAAGCTCGTTTGGAGGGAAAAATGATGCGTGTGAACATTACATTGGCATGCACAGAATGCGGTGAACGCAACTATATTACATCGAAAAATAAACGCAACAACCCAGAGCGTTTGGAATTGAAAAAATATTGCCCGCGCGATCGCAAAGTTACGTTGCACCGCGAAACAAAGTAAGCAGTGGGAAGATGATTCCTGCTGCTTTTTATCTTTATGGGAGGAAAGGGAAGATGATGGACGACAAAAAGGAATGGCGCCAGCGTATGCTGAATCGGCTTCGCCAGCTTCCAACAGCAGAAAAAGAGAGGTACGATCGACAAATCGCCGCTCATTTATATCGATGGCCATTATGGCAAACAGCGCGGACGATCGCCATGACGGTGTCGAGAGAGATGGAAGTCAACACCTTGCCGATCATTGAACAGGCGTGGCGGGAAGGAAAAACGGTCGGTGTCCCGAAATGCGATCCAAAGGCGAAAACGATGTCCTTTCGGCGGCTCGAGTCGTTTGCCCAGCTCGAAAAAGCGTATGCCGGATTGTTTGAGCCGATTGAAAAGCAAACAACGCCGATCGGCCGCGATGAGTTTGATCTCATCATTGTCCCGGGGGTCTGTTTTGCCAAAACCGGCTACCGGATCGGCTATGGCGGCGGGTATTACGACCGATATTTGCCGGGAGCTTCGGCGGTGACGGCGGCGCTGGCTTACTCCTTTCAAGTGCTGGACGACATTCCAGCCGAGGAGCATGATGTGCCGGTGAAATTCATTATTACGGATCAAGGAGTTCTTCATTGTGAGCGATGAATGGTGGTATATCGCCGTCTCTGCCCTCGCCGCTGCCGGTGGGTGGTTGTTGCGGTCGTTGTCCACATCAGGGGCGGCGGCGGCCGTTGTCATTGGCGCAACGGTTGGATGCGGCTTTTCATGGGGCGGAATAGGGGTGTTAGGCTGCTTTTTTGTCAGCTCCAGCTTCTTTAGCCATATCGGAAAGCAACACAAGGAAAAACTGTCTAAAAAATTGGCGAAAGGTGGACAGCGCGATGCCATCCAAGTGCTGGCCAACGGCGGAGTGCCGGCCGTATTGGCGTTATTGGCCGCTGTCTGTCCCGACCCGATTTGGGACGATCTGTTTGTTGTCGCCGTCGCTGCAGCGAACGCCGATACGTGGGCGTCCGAAATCGGTCCTTTAAGCCCTTGGCCGCCTCGAGTTTGGCCGAGCTTTCGGCCGGTGGAAGCCGGCACCTCAGGCGCAGTGACGCTCCTTGGCACGGCTGCTTCGTTTGCCGGCGCATGGTTGATTGCGGCTGCTGGCGTGTTTTTTCTCGACGTCCAGTCCGTTTTGACTGCTGCATTTTTCGGTTGGCTCGGCAGCTGGTTCGATACGTGGCTTGGTGCGGCTTGGCAGGCGGCTTACCGTTGTCCGGCATGCGGGGCGACGACTGAGCGGAAACAGCATTGCGGGCAGGCAACCATTCATATGAAAGGCTGGCAATGGCTTGACAACGATGCGGTGAACGTTCTGGCGGTCATCGGCGCGGTGCTGGCCGCCTTCGCGCTGGCGCATTAGACGCGCTTCATATTTGGAGAGAAAAAGGGAAAAAGAATAACGAGCACGTCATATGATGAGGGGGAACAACGGATGAATAAATGGTCGTACTCGCTGCTTGTCGTTGCCGCCGGCTGGCTTGCTTACCGTTATCGCTACCGAATGGCCGCCTTTGCGTTGCGCGTTCCGTCGTTGCGAAAGCAACTGGTCCGATTTGCACTCCACATTCCGGCCGTGCGTAACGCCCTTGTTTCGCAAATGTTGCGTCCATGATGCGGCAGCGGTGGTTTTTTTGAAGAAGTCGGTTATGAAAAAATCGGCCGCAGCGGCCGGCGCCCGCAGGCCCATTCACTCCGGTTTGCCGGACGGTCGATGAGTTGGCTTGGCTTTGCTGCTGTTTGTCGGACTTGGCCTCGCCAGGGAAAGGGAGAGGAGAACGTGATTGGAACGATGGATGTACTGTTTTGGCAGCTTGTTCAGCGTTTGTCCTGCGGCGGCTACCGCATCGTGCGGATGTCTGAGCAGGCTGATGAAGTATGGCTGGAATCAAACCATTGGCGGCGTCCAACATTCATCCGCCTCGTGCGCGCCGACTTTGATTGGAGTCGATTGTTGCGCCTTGATATGGAATATACTTGGCAATTCGTTCAGCAAATGAAAGGATGGAATTTTAGCAGAGCGGGCCAGGTCATCAATGTTTATGTGATGGGGTATCCCCCGGTTGACGATTGGGAATTTCTTGTCGCCGAGCCGTTGATGCTCTCTGGGGTGCCCGCTGGCGCGTTTCATACGGTCCTCCTTCACAGCGGCAATATAGGCGAAATGCTGCCGCGGCTTGCGGAGATGACGGGCGTCGCGTTCCATTTTGAGCCGCTTGTGGAAACGTCCGATCCGTTTGCTGCCGCCGAGCGCTTAAAGCGAGAGGTGATCCGCGAATGGCGGCGCCGCCGTGAGGAGGAACGGCGCATTTTTGAGTATGGCAAACCGATGTTCACCCGCCTGTTCATCGTCGTGCAGGTTGCGATGTTTTTGGTTCTCGAATGGAGCGGCGGGAGCACGAATCCAGATGTGTTGATTCACTACGGCGCCAAATTCAATCCGCTCATTGAGGCAGGAGAATGGTGGCGGCTGTTGACGCCAATGTTTTTGCATATCGGGTTTTTGCACCTGTTGACCAACACGCTCGCTTTGCATTATTTAGGGGTCACGGTTGAGCGGCTGTACGGCTCGCTTCGCTTTTTATTCATTTACGTAACGGCCGGCTTTTTCGGAGCGCTGGCGAGTTTTTTGTTTACACCATCACTATCCGCCGGGGCGTCGGGAGCCATTTTCGGGCTGTTTGGGGCTCTTCTTTACTTCGGCACTGTCTACCGGCATTTATTTTTCCGGACGATGGGGATGAACGTCATCAGTTTAATCATCGTCAACCTGTTGTTTGGCTTGCTTGTCCCTGGCATTGACAACGCCGGCCATATCGGCGGACTGGTTGGCGGTTTTTTGGCATCCGGCGTCGTTCATTTGCCCAAACGCACTGCTTTCGGGCGGCAGGCGGGAGCATTGGCGGTGGCGGCGCTGCTTGTCGCTGCTGGCTTATGGATCGGATTTCGGTAAATGATCCCTGCTTTGCTTTGTTTGAAGTGGAAGGCCTCTTTTCGAAATGTGCTAAAGAAGCTGCACGAGCATCACTTTTTCCCCGGTTTTCGCTTCAATGAGAACGAAGAGCCTACTGTAATCTTTGCGAATGAGAATGAGCGGCATCGTGCTGCCGATGGGCGAGAGGATGGATCCATCCTCTTTTTTTATGCCAAGGATGTACGACTTGTACAATCCTTCCCAAAGACGGCCGATGACGGTTTGCGTTTTTGCCGTTGACAACCCTGGCAACGGTTGTTCCGAATAGGTGACGAGCTCCGGCAAATAAAGGGCGTAATAATCTTTCTTTGACAAAGAAAAGTGGGTGAGCAGCTCGTCCGCTTTATGACGAAGAAATTCATTCGTGGTTTTGTTCAAGACATGCTGCCATTCACGCTCGTCATCTGTTCTTGGCCGTCGGAACGATGTGAGCGGATGGTACGGCGAGTCAATGACGTACAAATAGTTGCTTGACATGGTTTGGCTGCTTGTGATGTTCTCTCCTTTATGCAGTTCGCCGTGATGGAACGAGACGGCTTGAAAAAAGTGGCTGTCCTGCATCCGGACCGTCTTTTCCGTGTCGATCACATCCGTGTTTGTTTTCCATTTTGACAACACATCGGCCAAGCGGCCATCAGCAAACAACAACGAGACGTCTTGACGCAAATAGGCGCGGCGGTTTAAAACGGAGGAGACTGACCAGCGGAGCGCGTAGCGCCCGCGTTCGCTGTCGCCCTTAAGCGCAAGCGATGTTTTCGCTTCGATGAACGCCGCTTCGCGATCAAGCGGGAAAAACTTGATCACTTCAGCAGTCTGATCGTGCCCCCACCGCGAGGCGAGCGCGGCGGCAAGGAAAAAAGCAAGCGCCGTGAAGGGAATCATCCATCGTTTCATGACATCCTCCCGGATTGGACAAGGTTTTCACCAATATATGCATCACAAGGAACATTTATGTATGAATGTCCTCATGTTTGTCTATGATGGGGAGTATACAGTGCAAACGATGCAGGGGGATGACGATGGAGAAACAGATGCCCAAACGCCCGGCGTCCCGCCGTCTTCATGACAACGCATCCTATTTGGCTGAACGGCTTGGAGTCGGCAAGAGTTTCGATGTCATTCGCCTTGATGTCGAATATGGCGGCCGGGCGATGGCATTGTTTATGATTGACGGATTTGTCAAAGACGATATTTTGCATTATTTGATGAGATATTTGTCCCGGCTCGAGGAACACGAACTGGACGTTCACCCACTTGAGAAGCTGCTGAAAAAACATCTTCCGTATGTCGAGATCGGGCAGACAGACGACTTGGAAGAAGCAGTCGCGATGGTGCTTGCCGGACCGACCGCGCTCGTTGTCGACGGAGTGGATCAGATTATTTTGATTGACGCCCGCACGTATCCGGTGCGCGGTCCGCAAGAGCCCGATACGGAACGAGTCGTGCGCGGGGCGCGCGACGGTTTTGTTGAGACGATCGTTTTTAACACCGCGCTGATTCGCCGCCGTGTTCGTGATCCATCGTTGCGTATGGAATATGTGCAAGTGGCGCGGCGCTCAAAGACGGATATTTGCATTTGTTATATTGAGGAAATCGCTGACCCGGAGCTCGTTCACCGCGTCAAACAAGCGATCGCGGCAATTGATACGGATGGGCTTGTGATGGCGGAGAAAACGGTTGAGGAGTTTATTTCTGGGCGGCATTGGAACCCGTATCCGGTCGTTCGCTACACAGAGCGCCCCGATACGGCGGCGGCTCATTTGTATGAAGGGCACGTGCTCGTCATTGTTGACGGGTCGCCAAGTGTCTTGATCACGCCGGCAACGTTTTGGCATCATTTGCAACATGCTGAAGAGTACCGAAATAAGCCGATCGTCGGGGCGTATTTGCGGCTCGTCCGCTTTTTGGCTGTTTGGGCGTCGGTGTTTTTGCTGCCGCTTTGGTATTTGCTTATGATCGAGCCGGAGCTGTTGCCGGGACCGCTCCAGTTTTTAGGAAAAGCCAAATTAGGAGATATTCCACTGTTTGTGCAAATTTTGATGATTGAAATCGGAATGGATATGCTGCGAATGGCTGCTATTCATACACCGTCTTCTCTGGCGACCGCGCTCGGCCTTGTCGCCGCGCTGATGATCGGCGGCATTGCGGTGGAAGTTGGACTCTTTTCCAATGAAGTGATTTTGTATTTTTCTGTTACGGCCATCGGTACGTTTGCGACGCCCAGCTATGAAATGAGCTTGGCGAATCGGCTCGTCCGCATCGCCTTGCTGATTTTGTCGGGCCTGTTCGGCCTGTACGGTTATGTCATCGGCATCACTGTTTGGATACTTGCCTTGGCGCGGATGACGTCGTTTGGCGTTCCGTACTTATGGCCGTTCATCCCGTTTTCCTACCGAGCGATGCGCGATGTGCTCATCCGGTCGCCGATGCCGCTTAAAAACCGGCGGCCGGCGATTCTTCACCCACGCGACCCTGACCGCTGACGCAGGCGCTGTTGCTTTAGCGCCTGCGTTTTTTGTCTTGACGGCCGTGGCTGTTTGCCGCTACATTAAAAGAGGAAAAAAGGAGAATGAGTGGCAATGAAGACCGTATATGACGTTCAGCAGCTGTTGAAGCAGTTTGGCACGATCATTTACGTAGGCGATCGGCTTGCTGATTTGGAGCTGATGGAAGAGGAAGTGAAAGAGCTGTACCAGTCTCAGCTGATCGATGCGAAACAGCTGCAAGCCGCTTTGTTTATTTTGCGGCACGAAGCGCAAATCGAGCGGGAAAAAAGGATGAAAAAAGGATGAGGATGCAAAATGGAACCATGGTTGGTAGGCATTGACCTCGGGGGCACGACAATCAAAATGGCGTTTGTCACCACCGAGGGTGACATCGTGCACAAATGGGAAATTCCGACGAACACCGCCAATCACGGTGAGTATATCGTCGCTGACATTGCCCGGTCGCTTGAAAGGACGCTTGTTCAGCTCGGCGGAACGAAAGAGAGGCTGTTTGCCGCCGGCATCGGCGCCCCCGGGCCGGTCGAAGAGGAAACCGGCATGTTGTATGAGACGGTCAATATTGGATGGACGAATTACCCGCTGAAACAACGGCTGGAAGAAGCAATAGGGCTGCCTGTGGCGGTTGATAATGACGCCAATCTCGCAGCGCTTGGCGAGATGTGGAAAGGAGCAGGGGGAGGAGCGCGCCATTTGTTGTTTGTGACGCTTGGCACCGGCGTTGGCGGCGGTGTGATTGCCAACGGCGCCATCGTGCGCGGCATAAACGGCGCCGGCGGAGAGATCGGACACATGACGATGATTCCTGATGGCGGCGCCCGCTGCAACTGCGGCAAAACCGGATGTTTGGAAACGATTGCGTCCGCCACCGGCATCGTGCGGATCGCCAAGGAGAAATTGACCGCAGATGAGCGTCCGAGTGAGCTTCGCAACGGGGATGTGACGGCCAAAGCGGTGTTTGACGCCGCCAAAACGGGTGATGCGTTGGCATTGGAAGTGGTCGATGAAGCAACGTACTATCTTGGTTGGGCGTTGGCGAATGCCGCCAATGTGACGAATCCGGAGAAAATTGTGATCGGCGGCGGCGTGTCCAAGGCGGGTGACATGCTTGTCGAGCGCGTGGCCGCCCATTTCCGCCGCTTCGCGTTCCCGCGCGTTGCCGCTGGGGCGGAGCTGGTTTTAGCGACACTGGGCAATGATGCCGGCGTCATCGGCGCCGCTTGGCTGGCAAAAGAGCTTGCCGGCGCGTAAACAACGGGAGGTGTCCCAAAGGGGGGATGCCTTTTTTTATTGCTTGATGATATGGGATTGGATAGTTTCATCATATGTAAATTGATACAGAGGCGTTTTGCTTTTCCGCTGATGCATGCCAGCCGCCTGCTAAGCGCTCATTTTTTGCCGTCTGCTGACATATTTTGAAGATAAAGAAATGGGGAAGGGGAGACGGCGCATGCATGTTCAAGCATGGCCCGGCGATACGTTTGAGAAATATGGACGATGGTTTTCCGTGCCGACTGAGTTGATCATCGACGCGAACCCGCACGTGGAAAAGGGAGGATTGAGTTCGGGGCAGACCGTTGTGATTCCAGGATATACGACGATCGATAAGTGGGAAGTGCTCGCTGACTGCCTGTCGCTGCCGACGGAGGTGCTGCGGCGGCTGCCGGGAGCGATGGCGGTCATCAACGGAACAGCGCCGCTGCCGAAGCGGATTTCGTCTCCGGTCGTCCGCAGCGTCCGTCCGTATGATTTTGCCGCTTTGATGGAGGATATCACCGCCCTCATCTGTCACTACCCGTTTGTGCGCCAGCGGACGATCGGCCATAGTGTTCTCGGCTTGCCGCTCGTTGAACTGCAAATCGGCCGCGGGCCGGTACGCGTGCATATGAACGGATCGTTCCATGCGAATGAGTGGATCACAACGGCTGTGATCATGGCGTTCATCGACGAGTACGTCAGGGCGCTGGTTAACGATGACGAGCTTGCTGGCCATCGGGTGCTTGATTATTACCATAAAGTGACTCTTTCCATTGTGCCGATGGTGAACCCTGACGGCGTCAATCTTGTGCTGAACGGCCCGCCGAAAGAAGAACCGCATCGGAGCGAAGTTGTCTGCATCAACGGTGGGTCGCTCGATTTTTCGCAATGGAAAGCGAACATCCGCGGCGTTGATTTAAACAATCAATTCCCAGCTAATTGGGAAATTGAACAGGCCCGCAAACCGCCGAAAGCGCCGGCACCCCGCGATTTTCCCGGTTTTTCCCCACTTACCGAGCCGGAGGCGAAAGCGATGGCGGCGCTCGCCGAGTCGGGCGATTTTGCGATGGTTGTCGCGTTTCATACACAAGGCAAGGAAATTTATTGGGGGTATGAAGGGTTCGAGCCGCCGGAGGCGGAGGCAACGGTTCAGGCGATGGCTGAAGCAAGCGGCTACCAGGCGGTTCGCTACATTGACAGTCATGCCGGCTACCGCGATTGGTTCATTCAAACGTGGAAGCGGCGCGGCTACACCGTAGAGCTCGGCGAGGGCGTCAATCCGTTGCCCCTCTCGCAGTTTGCGCAAATATATCGCGACAGCCTCGGCCTGTTTTTAGCAGCGCTCAAAATGGCATAAAAACGCAAGAGGCATGATTCGCCTCTTGCGTTTTCAGTGCATGCCGGTTGGAATGCCGTGATCCAAAATGGTCATGATGGTAAACCAGCCGAATACAGCGGCAGTGGCAAGTCCAAACAAAAATCCGAGCACGTTTTTCTCGCGCAATGTACGGAGCATTCCATAAAGGGCAAGCAGCGTCACAAGTGCAAAAATAATGACCGTACCCATGTTTTACCCCCTCATGAAACAGTATGTACAAACGTGTCCATTCTTTTTCATTGTAATCTTTTTTCCTCTATTTGTCGAGGTCCCTTTCTTTTTTCTCTTCCATCGCTTGAAAAAAAACAGTAAAATAAAGTTAACTATTGGACATGTCAAGGAAGGGAGGAGATGGCCATGAAATGGACGCGTATTCCCGTCGGCCCGATTCAGGCCAACGCTTACTTGTTGTCGTCTGCAGACCGACAATGTCTAATCGTTGACCCCGGCGCGGAAGGCGCGGCGCTCGTCCGCCGGATTGAGGAAAAAGGGCTGACTCCGTTGGCGATTTTGCTGACGCATGCGCATTTTGACCATATTGGCGGCATCCCGGACGTGCTTGCCCGCTGGGACATTCCCGTGTATTTGCACGAAAATGAAAAACAATGGTTGCAAGATCCGGCATTGAATGGCTCGCTTTATTTCGGCGGTCCGGTCGCTGTCCGTTGCGAACCGACATGCCTTAAAGGGCCGACGGTGCTGAACATTGGTCCGTTTGCGTTGGATGTCCGCGAAACGCCGGGTCACTCCCCGGGCAGCGTCTCGTATTACTGCAAACAAGCCAATATTGTGTTTTCCGGCGATGCGCTGTTTGCCGGCAGCATCGGACGTACGGACTTGCCAGGCGGCAACCATCAGCAGCTGTTGAAAAGCATTCATGACGAACTGCTTACGCTGCCGGAGGAAACGATCGTTCTTTCAGGCCATGGGCCAGAGACGACGATCGCTGCGGAGATGGATACAAATCCGTTTTTGCATGGGTTTTCGTAAGAAGAAAGTAAAAGACCGTCGTAAAAAAGCGTATCCGCGAGGTTCGGGCCAAGCGCCGTTTGGATCAGCAAGGTGACGAAGGCAAGCCAGCGGCTGGCCTCCAACAGTCGGAAAAACATAGCCGACACGATTTTGGGCCAACGAGAGGCGAAGCCTGCCAAGTTGTATTTATGCAGACCAAAAGGCTAGCTGGGCGGTGCAGCGGTTTGTGGGGGAAACACAAAAAACCCTTCTTAGCCGCGCCAAGAAGGGTTTTTGGGGGATGTTCTATCCACAAATGGGAGGGGATATAGTTAAGCTGCTACTATAACAATATATGATTATTTTCACTATGTCAATATTGAAATCCTCCACCTTAATTTCTAACAAACGTTTGAAATCATCAAAACGAGGTAGAAAAATGATGATGGATCGATTGTACGAACAGATTGCCGCGGCGCCGGGCGGGCGGGTGTCGTACGCCGATTACATGCAGATGGCTCTTTACGACGAACGATTCGGCTACTATATGCGAGAGCGGGCGAAAATCGGCAAGGAAGGCGATTTTTTTACGAACAGCTCATTCGCGCCGGTGTTTGGCAAAGCGCTTGCTTCGCTTTGGGTTCGGATGGTGGAACACAGCGGCCTGCCGCCGGCTGTTTGCGAGTGGGGGGGCGGAGATGGAAGATTGGCGCTTTCGGTATTGGAAGAATGGAAGAAAAAAAGTCCACACACATACGACCGCTTGTCGTATACGATCGTCGACCAAAGCCCGTTCCACCGCCGGCGCCAGCGCGAAACGCTTCAACCCGTCGCCGAGAAGGTGGAGCAATATGACGATGTCTCTCGCTGGCTGGCCGAGCGTGGGCCGTTTTCCGGCATCGTGTTTAGCAACGAATTTTTTGATGCGTTTCCCGTTCACGTCATTGTAAAGGAAGGCGGGGTTTTGTACGAATGTTTTGTCGCCGCCCGAGATGGCCGGCTCGTTGAAGAAAAGGCGCCGCTTTGCCGTCCCGCTATTGTCCGCTATTTAAATGAGCGTGGATTGGATCTTGCTGAAGGGCAAAGGCTTGAGGTGCCTCTCGCGATGAAGGCGTTTTGGCTCGAGGTTGGGACGCTGTTTCATCAGGCAGTGATGGTGACGATCGACTATGGCTATACGGACGAACAGTTGCGCGCCCCGGCGCGGCGGCATGGAAGCTTGCGCGGATATTTCCGTCATCAACTTGTTGCCGACCCGCTTCGCCATCCGGGGGAGATGGACTTGACGAGCCACGTACAATGGGATGCGTTTCGCTTGTACGCCCGTCAGGCTGGGTGGGAGGAAGTGGCGTTCGTTCGCCAAGACCGGTTTTTGCTCGCGGCCGGCCTTTTGCATGAATGGAACGTTTCAGAAGGAGGTGATTTCTTTTCGCCGGCAAGCCGCCAAAATCGAATGATCCGCGCGCTGATCGCCGACGATGGCGTCAGCCGCTTTTTTGACGTGCTTATCTTGCAGAAAGAGATGAGTCTCTCCGCGCGCGACTTTTGGCCAGCGCCCGAGTTTTTGCCGGCCGATTAACGGCTTCCCTCGCCTATCTGCAATGGAGAAAAGGGGTTCTGGTCAAAGCGGCAAAAAAACAGGCAGGAGGTTCTGCCTGTTTTTTATTCCCCCATGCCGGGCACCATCATAAAAGTCGTCCAATACGTAAACGCCGCGAAGAAAATCGTCAAATACGCCCCGAAAATGTAAATGTACATTCTCTCGGTCAGCTTTAAAAAGCCGAGGAACAGGAAAAACACCGTTTGGCCAAAGAAGATGAGCGACGTCGTATGCATATGGCCAAGGTAAAACATGACAGCAAAAATGCCGGTCCAAAAGGCGAGCACGCGGAACATGCGGTCCATTATGTATCCCTCCTTTGCTTGTGCAAACCATTGGTCCTTACTTATTATAATGTACAATGATTGGGAATGTAAATAACGCTTTCGGACAAGTGGTAAGAAATGATGCCAATGCCGGCTGTTGATTGCTCCAAACAAAAAAGAAGGAAGGAGGGACGCTGTCACGGACAGATGACGATGCGGTAGGCACAGCGGTGGCCGCCTTTCATCATATTTTCCGTTTCCGTTACTTCAGCACGGGCAAACAGCGTCTCGACCATTCCCTCCAAAAAGGCGTGGTGCATGCTGCAGACGGTATCAGGTGCTTGCGCGGCGATTTCTTTGAACGGGCAGTTGAAAATATCGAGGTATAGCACTTCTTTTTCTTCATCATAGTGCAATTGCGGCAAAAATCCAGCCGTTTCGGCCGCTTCTTCTATTATGGCGATTTTGTCCGCCATGGTGAGCGTGCTCGCTGTGCCGTTATGCGGCAAACGGCTGGCGATGAGCTCACGGCCGAACTGCTTTCCTGTTTCACGCAACGCCTCGCTTCCAATGGAACCGAGTTTGGCCATCGTTTGAATGGCAATGCGGGCGAGGAGTTGATAATCGCGGAACGGAAAATACAGCCCGATCACTTCGTCGGATAGGCGGTACAGCCGGCTCGGCCGTCCGCCTTTTCCCGTTTTTTGCGTATCCGATACAACCATGCGAACGTCTTCAAGCTTCGTTAAGTGCAAGCGGGCAACGTTTGGATGGATATGGAATTTTTCTGCGATTTCTTGAACAGAAACTTCGCGATGAACTTTTGCTATATATTCATAAATATGAAATCTTGTCGGGTCAGACAATACGCTTGTGATTTTCAGCGCTTGTTCCATTGGTTTCCCTCCTAAATGAATCATTGATATGGTTATTATAATGAAATCGTCCAAAGCGAGGGATGATTTTTGTCACTATTGGCAGTAAGTGGACTGACATTCAAAAAAATTTCACAAAAAAAGTTGTGCCAAAAAGCAGGATAACGACTCATGCTCGTCGAAATACAAAGTAATCTGTGAAAGGAGGGAACATGTGCTGAACGAGATCGAACAAACGGCAAACCGCCTTCTCGCCGAAGCGGTGCAGCGCCGCGCCTCGGATCTTCACCTCGTTCCGCGCCGCCGCGATGCCGCTGTTCGTCTTCGGCTTGATGGCACACTGGTCGATGTCGGCGTGCTTCCGAAAGAAACGGCGGAACGTCTCATCGCCCACTTTAAATTTTTAGCCGGCATGGACATCGGGGAACGACGCCGTCCGCAAAGCGGCGCCATGGAAGTGGCTGAGTTTGGGGAAACGGTGCATCTGCGTTTATCGACATTGCCGACGCTCTACGATGAAAGCCTCGTCATTCGGCTTCTGCCGCAGCGCCTCTCGCTGCCACTTCGCGAACTGTCCTTATTCTTCCGCTCCACCGCACGATTATTTTCCTTCATGCAGCATCCGCAAGGACTCGTGCTGTTGACCGGCCCGACGGGGGCGGGAAAAACGACGACCCTGTACACCCTTCTTGATCTTTGCCAAGCTGAAAAGCAACGCAACATCATCACGCTTGAAGATCCGATCGAAAAACAGAACGAACGATTGTTGCAAGTGCAAATCAATGAAAAAGCAGGCATCACGTACGCCGCTGGGTTAAAAGCGGCGCTGCGCCATGACCCGGATGTGTTGATGGTCGGCGAGATCCGCGATCATGACACGGCGGCCATTGCCATCCGTTCAGCGTTGAGCGGCCATTTGGTCGTCTCGACGATGCATGCCGCCGATGCAGTCGGCGCCGTCTACCGGCTGCATGAATTCGGCATTCCACTCGGCGATTTGGCCGAGACGCTGCTTGCGGTCTCTGCCCAGCGACTTGTCGAGCTTTGCTGCCCGCTGTGCGGCGACGATTGCCATCCATCGTGCGGCCGTCTTGGGCGACGCCGGCGCACGGCTGTTTATGAGTTGCTTTGTAGTTCAGCGCTGGAGGACGTGATTTGTTCCCTCTCCAATGAGAGAGGGAAGCCCAAGCGCTCTTATATGACGCTGGCTCGCTTGATCCGCAAGGGGATTGCGCTCGGCTACCTGCCCGTCCGCACGCTGGAGCACGTCGGAGGGGGAGAAAGATGAAGCGCAAAATGTGGCCGCTCGCTGAACAGGCATTGTTTTTCACCCGGCTCGGCCGGTTGCTCGAGCGCGGTTACCCCCTTGGACAAGCGCTTGAGTTTTTGGCCATCCAGGCTCCAACACACCGCCGGCTGGAAGTGGAACGCTGTCTGCAGCAGCTGCGCGCCGGGTTGCCGCTGTTTGCGGCTGTCGAAACGCTGTCGGTCGATCGCATGGCGGTTAACCTTCTCTTTTTTGCCGAACGGCATGGCGATTTACCGCGCGGCATGGCAGAGACAGGGGAAGCGCTGGCGCAAAAAGCGCGCTTCCACGAGCAGCTGCGTCGCTTCAGCCGCTATCCGCTGTTCCTTCTTTCTTTGCTCATCATCATGCTCGTCTTGATGGAATGGTGGCTGCTGCCGCAGTTTGAACGGGCAGCGGCGGCGTTTTCCCCACAACGCGGGCACACCGCTTGGCTGCTTGCGGTGATCGCCCATGCCCCTATGGCGATGGCGGCCATCGCCGTCTTGGCGGTGTTCTCCGGGCTGTTTTACGCCGCTTGTTTCCGCCGCTGGCCGGTCTCCCGAAAACTTCAATTCGCTTTGCGAATTCCAGGACTTGCTTCGTTTCTGAGACTGTTCCTCACCTGCCTGACCGCCCGACAGCTCGGGCGCTTGCTGCAGGCCGGGTTGTCGGTTTATGATGCGCTTGGCGTGTTCAGCGAGCCGTCGTCCTGGCCATTTTTGCAAATGGAAGGCCGGCGCCTTCGTGAGGGGCTCTTGCGGGGGACGACGCTCGACGATCTCATTGGGACGGCCCGTTATTATGAACCTGAGCTGGCGCTTGTCATCCGCCACGGCCAGTCGAATGGCGAGCTTGGCAAAGAACTTGAACATTACAGCGAGTTTTTGCTGCAGGTGATGGAACAACGAATCGAGTCGGTCTTAAAACGCATGCAGCCGCTTTTATTGGCTCTCGTTGGTTCGTTTGTCGTCGGCATGTATTTGGCGATTTTGTTGCCGATGTTTTCTATGTTGAATGGAATGTAAATCATTTCTATTCAAAAAGATGGGGCGACTCTGCAGGAACAAGATGCTCCATCTTGATGTGTTGGTTCCTTGAGAGAGGGGGCGCTCCTTCTCCCGAGATCCAATCCATGAACAGATTCGATTGTCAAGGAAAGGAACGGATCGAACGGAACCGGTTATTCGCTAAGCCCTCTTTCTGAAATTTCGTATGCGAGGAGGAGTGACAATGAATCAAAAGGGATTCACATTGATCGAGATGTTGATCGTTATGATGGTGATTTCTGTTCTGCTACTGATTGCCATTCCGAATATTACAAAGCACAACAGCATGATCAATTCGAAAGGATGCGAGGCGTTTTTGAACACCGTGCAAGCGCAGGTGAAAGCGTATGAAATGGAACATAACAAAATTCCGACCGTGCAGGAATTGCTCGCTGGCCGCTATATCAAGTCGGACAAATGTCCAAACGGTCACGCGATCCAAATCAGCGCGAACGGTGATGTGAGTGAAAGTGGCTCGTAACGGCGGGTTTACGCTACTTGAGATGCTGATCGTTTTCTCGGTGGTGCTGGTGCTTGCCGCCCTGGCTGTTCCTACGCTTGGCAGCGCTGTGCGCCATCAAGAGGAGATGTATATGCTGGCTGTGCTGCGCGCGGATTTGTATGGCGCGCAGCAGCATGCCATCGCTCGGCGGGTGAATGTAGCGGTTTTTTTTACCGACGGTGGCGCTGGGTACAAGGCGATTGATGCAGCGAGCGGCCGGCAGGTTGTCGCTCGTTCGCTCCCTTCTCCGTGGCGGTTTCGGCTCGGCACGTTGCGCAATCCGCTCATTTTTACCGACAACGGCAACATTGAACAAGCTGGAACTATTTGGATAGGAGGTGGCCCAATGACTTATAAAGTCACCTTTTTGCTGGGGAAAGGGCGATTTTATGTGCAAAAAATGTAGCGGCGGATTTTTGCTTGTTGAAGCATTGTTCGCTTTGGCGCTGTTATGGACGACAGCAGCTGTTCTTCTTCCACTGTTGACGCAAATGGCGCATGAGCGCAACAGCCTCATTCTCGATGAGAAAGCGCGCCGGCTGTTGGCCATCGCGTTGTATGAGGAGCCGCTTGCCGGAGAAACCATCATTGCTGATGGACGCACGGTATTTCAGCTGCAAGCGAGCGATGAAGGGGGGCGAATGTGGAAAGTATGCGTGCGTTGGAACGATTACGCCGGCCGCGAGATGGAGCGGTGCGGGTATGGCAAGCGGTAGCGGCAAAAGAAAACGGGTTTACGATGATCGAAGCGTTGTTGGCGCTGGCGGCTGCGATGGCGGTGGCGGCGGTCGTTCCGGCGTTGTTGTCCGTCCGCTTGCTGGCTCCAGAGCCGACGGACGCGTTTTCCCGATTGGAATGGCGGCTGTTTTTGCAACAGCTGCAAATCGAGCTGAATGAAACGAAGCAATGGTCGACTAGCGGCCGTGTCCTCTATTTGCAAAAATGGAGCGGCAAAACGGTCAGTTTTTCTGTTGTTGCGTCAAGAGCCGAACTGATCCGTCAGGTGAACGGCGCTGGCAATGAAACGGCGCTCCGCCATGTGCGCGCTGTTTCGTACCGCGCCGGCGCCCGCGGGATATTTTTGCAAGTGACCGCTGATGACGGCACCGTTTGCGAGGCGTTTGTGGCGCGGGCGTTTTAGCGGGCGGCTTGTACGGTGAGCCCGTGACCGCCGCTTCTCTCTTTTAGACTGGAAAAACGAGGGGAAGGGGAAATGGGTCGACAAAATGGCGTCATTTTTCCGATTGTGGCTGTTGTTGCTTTGTTGCTTGCCTTTTCTGTCACGCATGTCTTGCTCCTCTATGAAGCGGAGCGACAGGCGGCTTATGAGGCCCAGCAGGCAGCTGAAGCGGATGAGCTTGTGCAGATGGCCGTGTTTGACGTAAAAGAACGCATCGCATCTGCTGATCCGTCGACCGCGGGAGAGGCTGGGGAATGGACCTATCCGCGTGGAATGGCCGCCTATCGGTGGGGGCGGGAAGATGCAGCACACGTCCGGGTTTCTTTGTCCATCCGTTCGGCTTCTGGGCTGAGGCGCGTTGTCATGTTTACTGTCACGCTTCCGGCGCTTCATATTGTCGAATGGAGCGAGCAAAACGATTAAAAGAGGAAAGAAGCGGAAAAACTAAAAGAAAAAAGGGGGGGTTTGATGGCGGTCAACGATTATGTCAAGTTTGTCACCCAACAGTTTGTCGCCTACATGGACTTGCCGAAAGAGGAGCGGAGGCAGCGGCGTCAGGTGCGGAAACAAGAGAAGCTTCCCCTTTCATACCGCTTGTTTGGCATGGTGCCGCTTTCGCTTCGCTTGCTGTTTCGGCGCCGCCCGTAGCAGCCGCCCGCTGGCCTAGGCCGGCGGGCGGTTTTCGTGCCGACAGAAGGGGGGGGTGAGCGCTCCGAGCCGGATGGACCAATCCCGGAGTTCATTCACGATGAGCGGGGCAGCAAATAAAACAGTCCGCCGTTGATGACGGAAACGGTGATGCGCGGCTTGTACTGCTTTTCCAACGCTTCCTTCTCAATATAATAGCACTCCGGCTTTTCTTCGCAGTCTTTGTAAAATTCATCAAGCAACGCCAAATCGTCGGCCCAGCGTCGGCGTGCCTCATCCGCCCACGCGTGGTTGTCGGCGGCGATGCGGCTGCGTATGTATTGCTCGAGACGGCCGATGCCGCTCCGCGGTTTAATGAGCGGGGAGATCGTGAAACAATAGTCCGGGATTTTCGGCGTCAGCCGCCGCTCGCCGAGCCGCTCGTGAAAGGACTCTATGATCGTTCCGCTAATGAGGTGAAGGCCAAGGGAGACGATTTCGTCTTTTTTTCGGTCGCATTCGTACGAAATCATGACGTTCATGCCGAGCCATGGATGGAGGGCGGCGTTTCCGTCCAAAGGCGCGCTTGGCTCCTCATACAGGCGGATGAAGCTGCCGCGTTTTTGCGCCGAGCGAAACAGCTGATGCAATCGGGGCGCACCGAAATGGAGGCGTTCTCCTTTAAGTTTGTCTGTTCGTTCATTGGCGCAGGTGATGAGCGTCAGTTGCATCGGCTGCGGGACGCCGCCTGTCCGCTCAATGTAATGCCAGTAAAACGGCCGATTCATCAGTTCTTTGTCCATTTCCGCCGTCAGCTGCACGGTGAGGTAATCGTCGTTCGCCTCGACAAACGTGCAGCCGTTAGCAGCAAAATAACGCTCGACAAAGCGGCGGATTTCATGTTGCTGCATGCCGCTCGCCTCCCTTCGTTCCAAGTTGCTCCGCCAGCTCGATCATCGCAACGATATTTTCCATTTTGATTTTCATCTCCCCTTCGCTCCGTGCATGAACAAAGGCGTCTTCGAAATAACGTTCCAGATTGGCGAGATTCATGTTCGCCAAAATGTCGTCCAGCTCGCCGACGACCCGCTCAAATAAGCGGATTTTTTCATACAGAAGCGTTAAAATATGCTCTTCGACCGTCTGTTTGACGGCAAAATTGTAAATGTAAACGTCATCCGTCTGGCCGAGGCGGTGGACGCGGCCGATTCGCTGCTCAAGGCGCATCGGATTCCACGGCAAGTCGTAGTTGATGACATAGCGGCAAAACTGCAAGTTGATGCCCTCGCCGCCCGCCTCGGTGGCGATGAACACTTGGGCGTGGTGTTTAAACAGTTCCTGCATCCAGTCTTTTTTGCCGCGCCGGAAGCCGCCGCGAAACGGAACAGACGAGATGCCGTGCTGCTTTAAAAACCATTGCAAGTAAAGCTGCGTCGCCCGATATTCCGTGAAAATAATGACTTTGTCATTGATGGAGCGGATGAGCTCAAGCGCTTTTTCCGCCTTGGAGTTCGTCGTGACGGCGTTGATTTTTTCCAAAACGCGCTCAAGCGGCTCTGGAACTGCTTCGCCGCATTTGTCGATCATGTTTTTGATCGTGAGAAACAGCGCCTCGCGGCTGCTGCACGCCTCGCGAAGAAGCGTGATGAGCGAAAACGAACCGGCGAATGATTCATGACGGAGCGCCTTTACCGCCTCATACAGCTCGCGCTCTTCATCCGTAAACTCGATCAGCACCGGCTCGACGTGGCGCTTTGACCATTCGATCGGCGTGTCGGCGCGGCGGTTGCGGATCATCACTTTGTTGACGAGCGCTTTTAAATGGTCGTTCGCCTGCACCGCCCGTGTTTTGCCGTATGTTTTCGCAAACTGTTCCGAGCTGCCTAAATGGCCGGGCTTCAGCAGCGAGACAAGGTTGAAAATTTCTTCGACCCGGTTTTGGATCGGCGTCGCCGTCAGCAGCAAACAAAACTTCTTTTTTAAATTTTGCACAAACTCGTAGTTTTTCGTTTTGTTGTTTTTCAGTTTGTGCGCCTCGTCAATGATGATCATATCGTACGGCTGCTCATAGATGATGTCGCGGTGCGGCGGCTTTTTCGCCGTATCGATCGAGGACACGACGATGTCGCACTGCTCCCAGACGTAACTCTTTTTCTGCTGGACGGCTGGGATGAAAAACTTTTCGTTCAACTCTCTCACCCATTGCGAAACAAGGGAGGCGGGAACGAGAATCAGCGCTTTTTTGACAAGCCCGCGAATCATATATTCTTTCAAGATGAGACCGGCTTCGATCGTTTTTCCAAGGCCGACTTCATCCGCTAAAATGGCTTTGCCGTTCATTTCCTCGACGACGCGGCGCGCCACTTCAAGCTGATGCGGAAGAATCGTTACATGTGGCAAATGTTTTAGCGCCTGCAAACCGTCAAATTCCGGCACGCTTATATGATGGGCGGCCTCCAGCGCCAGCTCGTACATTTCCCAACTTGCCCACGGCCCGTCTTTTTCGACGCGCGCTAAAAACTCTTCCTTCCATGTCTCATCCATTTTCAGGTCGATGTTCATCGGCATCCCTTCCTGTATCGCGAATGTTTATACGTTTTTTTTATGATATGTTAAACAAAATGGGAACATTTTTATATGAAATTCCTAATAAAGTTCGATCATTTCCTATTGCCCTTTGACTGTGATTGATGGTAGTATAAATTTAGAACATTCGCAGGACTCGTTGATCAGGGCGTTTGTTAGTATGCCCGATATGGAAACAATTTATTGATGGGCGGATGACGGCAAGGGGAGAGACTACGGAATGTAGCGCCGAAGGAGCAAGCGGAAACGCGAATCTCTCAGGCAAAAAGACCCTTGCTTGACGCAGCTCTGGAGAGCGCCTGCATTCACGCAGGCCACCCAAGAGGAAACCGATCGGCCCCACGGACCGCAAACGGACGCGCCAAACGGCCGGCGGGAAACTTTCAGGTGCCAGGACAGAGCCCCCTTTGATCGAAAGGGTGGAGTCTGTCTTTTTTTCTGCGATCGACGACAAGGAGGGAATGAGATGCTAAAGCGCACGCCCCTATTCTCGATGTACGCCCGTTACGGCGCCAAAACGATTGAATTCGGCGGCTGGGAAATGCCGGTGCAGTTTTCCAGCATCAAGGAAGAACATGAGGCTGTAAGAACGCGCGCCGGGCTGTTTGACGTCTCCCACATGGGCGAAATTGTCGTCCGCGGCCGTGGGAGCCTCGCGTTTTTGCAAAAGCTCATGACCAATGACGTCGCCAAACTGCGCCCCGGCCGCGCG
This sequence comes from Geobacillus sp. BMUD, assembly GCF_013096845.1. Lineage (NCBI taxonomy): Bacteria > Bacillati > Bacillota > Bacilli > Caryophanales > Anoxybacillaceae > Geobacillus > Geobacillus sp. BMUD. The sequence goes on along the minus strand of NZ_SDLA01000009.1, from coordinate 81,088 downwards.
CAATATACGCTTATGTGCAATGAGAACGGCGGCACGGTTGATGATTTGCTCATTTATCAAAAAGGAGAGAATGACTACTTGCTGGTCGTCAATGCGGCGAATACGGAAAAAGACTTCGCTTGGCTAAGCGGACATGTTGAGGGCGGCGTCGAGCTTCAAGATGTATCGTCCGAAACGGCTCAGCTTGCCTTGCAAGGGCCGGCAGCGGAGGGCGTCTTGCAGCGATTGACGGATTTTGATTTGGCGGCGCTGCGCCCGTTTTCATTCGCTGACGGCGTCGAAGTCTCGGGCGTGAAGGCGCTCGTTTCGCGCACCGGCTATACGGGGGAAGACGGGTTTGAGCTATATTGTAAAGCGGAAGACGCCGCCGCGCTATGGGAGGCGATCCTAGCCGCCGGAGCTCGTGACGGCGTTCTCCCATGCGGACTGGGGGCGCGCGATACGCTCCGCTTTGAAGCCTGCCTGCCGCTTTACGGTCAAGAGCTGTCCGACTCGATTTCACCAATTGAAGCCGGGCTCGGTTTTGCCGTCAAAACGGAAAAAGAGCCACCGTTTATCGGCCAAGCGGTATTGAAACGGCAAAAAGAGGAAGGGCCGCCGCGCCGGCTCGTCGGCATTGAAATGATCGACAGAGGCATTCCGCGCCACGGATACGTTGTCTTTGCCGACGGCGAAGAGGTCGGGTTCGTCACGACCGGCACGCAGTCACCAACCTTGAAGAAAAACATCGGCTTGGCCTTGGTGAAAGCGGATGTGGCCGCCATCGGCCGGGAGGTGGAGGTGGACATCCGCGGCAAGCGGCTGAAAGCGAACATCGTGCCGATTCCGTTTTACAGGCGGGCCAAGTGACGATTCCAAAGCGACAAGGAAAGGGGAAAAACGCAGTGCTCCATCGTTATTTGCCGATGACGGAAGAAGACAAACAGGAGATGCTGAAGACGATCGGCGTTGCCTCGATTGACGACTTGTTTGCCGATATTCCCGAACAAGTCCGCTTCCGCGGCAAGCTGAAGGTGAAACCGGCCAAATCGGAGCCGGAGCTGTGGAAAGAGCTTGCGGACTTAGCGGAAAAAAACGCCAACATCAAACAATATGTTTCCTTTTTAGGAGCCGGGGTGTACGACCATTATATTCCGGCTGTCGTCGACCATGTCCTGTCGCGCTCTGAATTTTATACGGCATATACGCCGTATCAACCGGAAATTTCCCAAGGCGAGCTGCAGGCGATTTTTGAGTTTCAGACGATGGTGTGCGAACTGACGGGCATGGATGTCGCCAACTCGTCGATGTACGACGGCGGCACAGCGCTTGCCGAAGCGGTGCTTCTTAGCGCCGCGCATACGAAGCGAAAGAAAGTGCTCATCTCGAACGTCGTTCATCCACAATATCGGGAAGTTGTGCGCACGTATGCGAAAGGTCAGAAGCTTGACGTGAAAGAAATTCCGTATGATGGCGGCGTCACCGACCTTAAGGCGCTTGAAGCGGAAATGGGCGATGATGTGGCGTGTGTTGTCGTCCAGTATCCGAACTTTTTTGGTCAAATCGAGCCGCTGAAAGCGATCGCGCCGCTCGTTCATGAAAAGAAAAGTTTATTCGTTGTCGCCAGCAACCCATTGGCGCTTGGCGTGCTGACTCCGCCAGGGGCGTTTGGCGCCGACATTGTCGTCGGGGACATGCAGCCGTTTGGCATTCCGACGCAGTTTGGCGGTCCGCATTGCGGCTATTTCGCCGTCAAAGCGCCGCTCATGCGAAAAATTCCAGGGCGGCTCGTCGGGCAGACGACCGATGAGGACGGGCGCCGTGGGTTTGTCTTGACGCTTCAAGCGCGCGAGCAGCACATCCGCCGCGATAAGGCGACATCGAACATTTGCTCCAACCAAGCGTTAAACGCCTTGGCCGCTTCCGTAGCGCTCTCGGCGCTCGGCAAGCGGGGCGTGAAAGAAATGGCGGCGATGAATATGCAAAAGGCGCATTATGCGAAAAGCGAGCTTGAAAAACGCGGGTTGTCGTCGCCGTTTGCCGGCCCGTTTTTCAACGAGTTCGTCGTCCGGCTCGGCCAGCCGGTTTCTGATGTGAACGATCGCCTGCTCGAAAAAGGGATCATCGGCGGCTATGACCTCGGCCGCGACTATCCAGAACTTTCCGGCCATATGCTGATTGCTGTGACGGAAGTGCGGACAAAAGAAGAAATCGATCGGTTTGTCAATGAATTGGGGGATGGCCATGCGTAATGATCAACCGCTCATTTTCGAACGAAGCAAGCCGGGGCGCATCGCCTACAGCCTGCCGGCGCTTGACGTGCCTGCTGTCGATGTCAGCGAGCTCGTGCCGGCCGACTACTTGCGCACCGAAGAGCCAGAGCTGCCGGAAGTGTCGGAGCTTGACTTAATGCGCCATTATACGGCGCTGTCGAGACGAAACCACGGCGTTGATTCCGGCTTTTACCCGCTCGGGTCGTGCACGATGAAATACAATCCGAAAATCAATGAAAACGTCGCCCGCCTCGCTGGGTTTGCCCACATTCATCCGCTTCAGCCGGAAAAGACGGTGCAAGGGGCGCTTGAGTTGATGTATGATTTACAAGAGCATTTAAAAGAAATCACGGGCATGGATGCCGTCACCTTGCAGCCGGCGGCCGGCGCCCACGGTGAATGGACTGGGCTGATGATGATCCGTGCTTACCATGAAGCAAACGGCGACTTCAACCGGACGAAAGTCATTGTCCCGGATTCAGCGCACGGCACGAACCCGGCGTCAGCGACGGTGGCCGGTTTTGAGACGGTGACGGTCAAATCGACGGCCGACGGACTTGTCGATTTAGAGGACTTAAAGCGCGTCGTCGGTCCGGATACAGCGGCGCTTATGCTCACGAATCCGAATACGCTCGGGCTGTTTGAAGAGCAGATCGTCGAAATGGCCGAAATCGTCCACGCAGCCGGCGGCAAGCTGTATTATGACGGCGCGAATTTAAACGCGATTCTTGGCAAGGCGCGCCCGGGGGACATGGGCTTTGACGTCGTTCATTTGAACTTGCATAAAACGTTCACCGGCCCGCATGGCGGCGGAGGCCCAGGCTCCGGCCCGGTCGGGGTGAAAGCGGACCTCATTCCGTTTTTGCCGAAGCCGGTCATCGAAAAAGGAGAAAACGGCTATTATCTCGATGACGACCGCCCGCAGTCGATCGGCCGCGTCAAGCCGTTTTACGGCAATTTCGGCATCAACGTCCGGGCGTACACGTACATCCGCTCGATGGGGCCGGACGGCTTAAAAGCGGTGAGCGAGTACGCTGTGTTAAACGCCAACTATATGATGCGCCGCCTCGCCGAATATTACGATTTGCCGTATGACCGCCATTGCAAGCACGAGTTCGTCCTGTCGGGACGCCGGCAAAAGAAACTCGGCGTCAGGACGCTCGATATTGCCAAGCGGCTGCTTGATTTCGGCTTCCACCCGCCGACGATTTACTTCCCGCTCATCGTCGAAGAGTGCATGATGATTGAGCCGACGGAGACAGAGTCGAAAGAGACGCTCGACGCGTTTATTGACGCCATGATCCAAATTGCCAAAGAGGCGGAGGAAAATCCGGAAATCGTTCAAGAAGCGCCGCATACGACCGTTGTCAAGCGATTGGATGAAACGACCGCGGCGCGCAAGCCGATTTTGCGCTATCAAAAACCAAAACATAGCGACAACTGACGTTTGATCATTGATGAGCGCTCGCTCCCCAACGGAGCGGGCCGTTTTTTGTACGGTGGATGAGCCATTGACAGAAATGCCAAATTAGTTTATTATATAAACTAATGGCCAGGGAAGAAACAGCATGCGTTCATATGGAGAAGTTAGCCTTAACAGTCGGCGCACGGGCGCTCGACGGCTTGAATGAAAAAGCGGATGGCCAAGAAGCCCACACGGCAGGAATCGACGGATGCAGAACGGCCATAGTGAGGCGCCCCTGCCCTTTCGCAAGACACATTCGATCAATCAAATGAAAAGGATGACAGAGACGTGAGGACAGGAAACATTTCCCTTGTCAAAAAAATGAATAAACAGCTCGTCTTGAAATTGATTCGCGACCAGCATCCGATTTCGCGCGCCGATATTGCGAAAACGACCGGATTGAATAAAGCGACCGTTTCCGCGCTTGTTGATGAACTGATCGCCGAGCATTTCGTTCATGAAAGCGGAATTGGCGAGTCAACTGGAGGACGCCGGCCGCTCATGCTTCGCTTCAACGCCGAAGCCGGCTCGCTTGTCGGCGTGGAGTTGGGGGTGAACTATTTGTATGCCGTGTTGACCAATTTAAATGCGGACATTCTTTGGGAGCAACGGCGTTCGTTCCGCCCATCCGAAGGGCAAGAGGCGATCATCGGCGAAATGATGGAGCTCATCGAGGCGGCCATCCGCCGGGCGCCAGCGACGCCGTATGGCGTGATGGGAATCGGCATTGGGGTGCCGGGCGTTGTCCATGCCGAGAGCGGGACAGTTGTGTTTGCCCCGAACTTGCGCTGGGACGATGTCGCCTTGGCGGCTGTTTTGCGGCAACGGTGGCCTGAGCGTCCTGTCATTGTCGAGAATGAGGCGAAACTGGCGGCGCTTGGAGAAAAGTGGTTTGGCGCCGGCCATGAGTTTGCCCATTTCGTCTATATTAGCGCCGGAATCGGCATTGGCGCCGGCGTCGTTTTGCAGCACCAGCTGTATCGCGGTGTAAACGGGCTGGCTGGCGAAATTGGCCATCATACGATCGATTTAAACGGAATCCGCTGTAGCTGCGGCAACATCGGCTGCTGGGAGATGTACGCTTCTGAAAAATATATTGAGCGGCGGTTAGCCGAGGAAGGGCGTTCCGAATGGCTCGGCGACCGTTTTTCTGTCGCGGCGATGGCGCTGGCCGCCGAGAGCGACGAGCAGCTGGCGCGCATTTTGGAGGAAACAGGACGCTATCTCGGCATCGGGTTGCTGCAGACGGTGTATGCCTACAACCCAGAAGCGATCATCATCGGCGGCTCGCTCGCCCAAGCCGGGGAGCACGTGCTTGACCCGGCGCGCCAAGAAGTGAAGCGGCGTATTCTTGTGAAAAAAGAAAGCGAGCCGTATATCATTCCGTCGGAGTTGAGGGAAAAAAGCTGCGCGATTGGCGCTGCTGCTTCCGTATTAGAGGCGGTCGTTTTGCCGCCGGAATTTGCGGCGGTCTAGCGCATGCAAAGAGGCGCCTGCCTGTTTTGGCAGAGCGCCTCTTTCGTTAACGGGTTACGCTTTTTTCTTCACTTTCCCGGTCCATGTTTTAAATCCGCCTTTTAAATGATACAAGTCGCGGTACCCTTTTCGATAGAGCATTTGTGCGGCACGCCCGCTGCGCAGCCCGTTTTGGCAGTACAAATAGATCGGCTGGTCTTTGCGCAATTCTTTCATGCGCATGCGAAGCTGCGTGAGCGGGATGTTGCGCGCCCCTAAAATATGTCCAGCCGCAAACTCATCTGGTTCGCGGACGTCGACGAGTTGCGCTTTTCGATAACCGGCGCGGAACTCTTCCTCTGTCAACGCTTTGACAATTCTCTTCTGCCAGAAGTACGTAATGACGGAATACACGATGATCGCGCCGAGAATAATGAGCAAAGCTTCCACCCGTCATGCCTCCTTTCGCTTCATCTGCTATTTCCTATTATATAAAGTCGCCGCCGGGAAGCAAAGAGATTTTCGCCATGCCATTTTTCTTTCCTTCACCGGCGTTGTTTGCTAAACTAGTAAAGGCGGCCGAAGGGTTCTGCCCTGAAGCGCCGCCATGTTGAAGTGAGGAACAATGGAGAAGGTGGAACGATGGCAAAAGAAGTATGGCGCTTTATCGATTCCGGCCATTGCCCGCCGGCGTTCAATATGGCACTCGATGAGGCGCTTCTCGATTGGCACAGCGAAGGAAAAATTCCGCCGACGGTTCGCTTTTACGGCTGGAATCCGCCAACCTTGTCGATCGGCTATTTTCAAAAAGTGGAGAAAGAAATTGACTTAGAGGCGGTGAAACGGCACGGCCTTGGCTTTGTCCGCCGTCCGACCGGCGGGCGCGGCGTCCTGCATGATCAAGAATTGACATACAGCGTGATCGTCTCTGAATCCCATCCGGCGATGCCAAAGACGGTGACGGAAGCATACCGCGTCATTTCGCAAGGAATTTTAGAGGGATTTCGCTATCTTGGATTGGATGCGTATTTTGCCGTGCCAAAGACAGAAGAAGAGAAAGCCGATTTGCGCAGCCCGCGCTCGGCTGTTTGTTTTGACGCGCCGTCATGGTACGAGTTGGTCGTTGAGGGACGGAAAATCGCCGGCAGCGCGCAAACGCGGCAAAAAGGCGTCATTTTGCAGCACGGATCGATCTTGCTTGATCTCGACGAAGAACTGCTGTTCAGCTTGTTTAAATACCCGAACGAGCGGGTGAAAGAGCGGCTGCAGCGGGAATTTAAAAACAAAGCGGTCGCCATCAATGAGGTGGCGGGCCGGACGGTGACGATTGAGGAAGCAAAAGAAGCGTTTTACAAAGGATTTGAAAAAGGATTGGACATCGTGTTGGAACCGTACACGCTCACTGACGAGGAGCGGGCGTATGTCGAAGAGCTGGCGCGGACGAAATACGAAAGCGATGAATGGAACTTCAAGCGCTGAGTAGCGGTGTGGTAAATCGTTCGTTTTCCGGCAAAAATGGCGGCACTCCCCTGTTTTTCTCTGCTTTTCGCCATGTTTTGCTTTTTTTGCTTGACAAAAATGAAATTATTCGTTCTCTTTAACAATATATAGTATGATTTTCGTAAAAAATCATACTATATATTGTTTTTTTCTGTTCGATATGGTAAGGTAGAGAAGACAGGACAACTTTGCCAAAAACATGAGAGATTATATAAAAGAGGAGAGATAGGAGAATGACGGTGGCGTCGTCCGAAAAAATGAAGATCAATATTGACAAGCTGAACGAGGACATCCGCCTATTTCCGCAAGTGCATCCGATTACGCCGGATATGCACATCACCCATAAAGGCGTATCCCGTTTGGTCATGTTGGACCGGTATTCGTTCAAAGATACGGAAAAGCTGACGCTCACACCGGGCGATTTCGTCGTGTTGACGATCAAGGAAGATCCGAAGTTCCCGGCTCGAGGGCTTGGATTTATCGTCGACATCGACTGGGAGGCGAAAAAGGCGCACGTGTTGATTGAGGATGAATACCGGCATGTGCTCGAAGGGGAAGAGGCGGAGACCGGCATTGTGGTTCGGTCGCTCGACATTATCGACAAGCCGCTCGAGATTTTCTATGAGCAAATTGCCAAGCGGAATGCGACCGGGCTGGCGGCGGTGGAAAAGACGGAAGAAAAGCGGAAAGAGTGGTTTGAAAAGTTTTATCAAGAGCTCGCCAGCTTGAATTTTGTGCCGGCCGGCCGCGTGTTGTACGGCGCAGGGTCGGGCAAGGAAGTGACGTATTTCAACTGCTATGTGATGCCGTTTGTCAAAGACTCGCGCGAAGGCATTTCCGAGCATCGGAAGCAGGTGATGGAAATCATGAGCCGCGGCGGCGGCGTCGGGACGAACGGCTCGACATTGCGGCCGCGCCATACGCTCGCGCGCGGGGTAAACGGCAAATCGTCCGGGTCGGTCTCGTGGTTGGATGACATTGCCAAACTGACCCACCTTGTCGAGCAAGGTGGCTCCCGTTGACTAGGGCGCAAAACGGCGGGAGTAAAATCTCGCGAATTGCTGGAACCCCCTAAAGCCAACTTGACCACAACGGAGCTGGCGACGGCAGACGTGACGGTTGGAAAACAAGTTGGATGCAACAATGGGCAACCAGCAGCCGAGCATCTCTGGAAACGGAGATGAAGGTTCAACGACTATTGAAACTTCCTACAGCCCTCGGTACAATCAGGGTAACGAACACTGTTTCGTGGGGGGAGGGCTATGGAAGGAGTAAATCGTATCCCGCGGCAACGGGGATACGAGGCGCGAGACAGGGAAGAGATAAGGTTGTTTTGATCTATATGTTTCCAGTATTAACGATGTAAAGAAAATATTCCATCACTTGTATCGATATGGAGACCTTAAGTTGAACCGTAAATACGAGATCTTCTCTTCCCTGATGATATAGTCTGATCTCCGACCGAAAGGCGGAGAGCTAGGCAGAAATGACCTAGCCCGCTCGTGGAAGCGAGCGAGTAACAATGTGCGCGGCGCCCAAATGATCATGCTTGCCGACTGGCACCCGGACATTATTGAATTCATCGTCTCAAAAATGCAAAACCCGCGCATTTTGCGCTACCTGCTTGAAAATATGGAAGACGAAGGCATCAAAAAAGCGGCGCGCGACAAGCTGAAATTCACGCCGCTCACCGAACGGGAGCGGGCGATGTACGAAGCGATCGTCCGCTATAAGAACGCGCCGGACTACGGCGGCTTCACGGAGGAAATCATTAAAGACGCGGAAGAAAAGCTGCGCACCGGCGGTACATATACAGTGCACAACCCTGACTTTTTAACCGGTGCGAACATTTCCGTCTGCTTGACGAAAGAGTTCATGGAAGCGGTCGAAAACGACGAAGAATATGCGCTTCGCTTCCCAGATGTGGAAACCTATTCCGAAGAGGAAATGCGCATTTATAACGAAAAATGGCATGAAGTCGGCGATGTGCGCGAATGGGAGAAAATGGGCTACCGCGTTCGCGTCTACCGAAAAATCCGCGCCCGCGAACTGTGGAAGCTGATCAACATTTGCGCGACGTATTCGGCCGAGCCGGGCATTTTCTTCATCGACAACGCCAATGAAATGACGAACGCCCGCGCGTACGGGCAAAAAGTCGTGGCGACCAACCCGTGCGGGGAACAACCTCTCGCACCATATTCTGTCTGCAACTTGGCCGCCATTAACTTGGCGAACATGGTGGACAAAGAACGAAAGGTCGTTGACTATGAAAAACTGAAACGCACGGTTGAAATCGGAGTGCGGATGCAAGACAACGTCATTGACGCGACGCCGTACTTCCTTGAGGAAAACAAAAAGCAAGCGCTCGGCGAGCGCCGCATCGGCCTTGGCGTCATGGGGCTTGCAGACTTGCTCATTTACTGCGAAAAAGCGTACGGTTCTGAGGAAGGAAACCAGCTCGTCGATGAGCTGTTCCGCACGATCGCCACGACCGCATATCGGGCGTCGATCGAGCTGGCGAAAGAAAAAGGCAGCTTCCCGTTTTTGGTCGGCGAAACGGAGGAAGAGACGCGCAAGCTGCGCGAAGCGTTCATCAACACCGGCTACATGAAACGGATGCCGGAAGACATTCGCCAAGATATTTTGAAATACGGCATCCGCAACTCGCACTTGCTGACGGTGGCGCCGACAGGATCGACGGGGACGATGGTCGGCGTCTCAACCGGGCTGGAGCCGTACTTCTCGTTCTCGTACTACCGGAGTGGACGCTTGGGCAAATTTATCGAAGTGAAAGCGGACATCGTCCAAGAATATTTAGACAAACATCCAGAAGCCGACCCGAACCACTTGCCGCCTTGGTTTGTGACGGCGATGGACTTGCCGCCGGAAGCGCACGCTGACGTGCAGTGCATCATTCAGCGCTGGGTTGACTCGAGCTTGTCGAAAACGGTCAACGCGCCAAAAGGCTACACCGTCGAGCAAGTGCAAAAAGTGTACGAACGGTTATGGCGCTGCGGCGCGAAAGGCGGCACCGTCTATGTCGACGGCAGCCGTGATGCGCAAGTGTTGACGTTAAAGGCAGAGGAAAATCAGATCGAAGAGCAGCTTGAATTGCTTCCAGAGGAGCTTGAGGAAAAAGAGACGAAACGCCCTGTCGTGCTCGTTGATACGATTCAAGACGTACGCGCCACCGATGTAACCATCGGTTCCGAAATCGGCAATATTTGCCCGATTTGCCGCGAAGGGACGGTCGAAGAGATCGGCGGCTGCAACACGTGCACGAACTGCGGCGCCCAGCTGAAGTGCGGGTTGTAATGGGAAAGGATTGGATGAAGGAAACGCTGGTTCTGCAAAGGAACCGGCGTTTTTTTACATAAAGGGGAAAAACGAAAATATAGTGGTAAAAGGGAGAAGGAAAGGGGGAGCGTCATGATTGTTCATGTCGTCCAGCGCGGGGAGGCGCTTTGGCAGCTGGCCCAGCGTTACCGCGTTCCATTCGAGCGGATTGTCGCCGCCAATGAACTGAGCGACCCGAACCGGCTCGCCATCGGGCAGGCGGTTGTCATTCCGGTTCCGTATCGCTATCATACCGTCCGTGCCGGGGAAACGTTATGGCAGATCGCCCGCGCCTATGGAGTGACGGTCGAAGCCATCGTGCAGGCGAACCGGATCGCCAATCCGGCGTTCATTTATCCGGGCACGCCGTTGGTGATTCCGGATCGCATTCATACGGTGGGCGCTGGAGAAACGTTAGGGCAAATTGCCGCCGCCTATCAAGTCAGCGTCCAGCAAATCATCGAGTTCAACCCAATCGCCGATCCAAATGTCATCGCTCCCGGACAGCGGCTCATCATCCCGCCGGCGAAGCCGCTCATTGAGGTGAACGCATTTACGGTGGATCAAGGGGAGAAAGGGGCGGAGCAAGTGCGCGAAGTCGGCCGCCATTTGACGTATGCTGCCCCGTTCGCCTATACGATCCGCTCCGACGGCGGGCTCAACCCGATCAATGATGCGGCATTCATTCAGGCGGCTTATGCCGCCCGTGTCGTGCCGATGATGACGATCACCAACTTTACGTATCGGGATCCGGGTTCAAGATTGGCGCAGACGATCTTGGCCGATGCCACGCTGCAAACACGATTGCTTGATAACGTCATTCAAGTGATGCGGGCGAAAGGATACCGGGCGCTGAATGTCGATTTTGAAAATGTCTATCCGTTCGATCGCGAGCGGTATAACGCGTTTTTGTGGCGGGCAGCGGCTCGGCTTCACGCGGAAGGATATGTGTTATCGACATCGCTCGCTCCCAAAATCAGCGCGGAACAAAAAGGATTGCTGTATGAGGCGCACGATTATCCGGTCCATGGGCGCATTGCCGATTTCGTCGTGCTCATGACCTATGAATGGGGCTACCGGTTCGGGCCGCCGCAAGCCATTTCGCCGGTGAATCAAATTCGGCGCGTGCTCGATTATGCGGTGACCGTGATTCCGCGGGAGAAAATCATGATGGGGTTTCAAATTTACGCCCGCGACTGGGTGCTGCCGCACGTGCCAGGGCAAGAGGCGGAAACGTTCAGTCCGAAAGAGGCGCTCGAGCGCGCCATTCGCTACGGAGAGTCCATCCAATACGATGCGGCGGCGGCTTCGCCGTTTTACCGCTACACGGACGAACAAGGCCGTCAGCACGAAGTATGGTTTGAAGACGCCCGCAGCGCGTTGGCGAAATTTGACTTGGTGAAAGAATACGGATTGCGCGGGATCAGCTACTGGGTGCTCGGGTATCCGTATCCAGAAAACTGGGTGCTGTTGGAAGACCACTTCCGCATTCGGAAACAGGGATAAGCTGGACGGCTGGAGCGTATGCGCCGATCATCGGGCATGCGCGTTTATTTTGGTTGTTGGCGTTCGAGCTGCTTTTTTAGTTGATCGATTTCGAAATCGTGCTGACTGATTTTATGCTTCAAATAGTCAATCGCCATGTTCACACGGCGCCAATCATGTGGCACGCCCCCGGACATGCGCTGATGGCCGACCGGCTTGTCCTCCGTTTGTTCGAAATGGCTGCGCGTCGCGCTGAGCAAACGGTCCAACATTTCCTTGAGGCGCTGCTGCTGTTCTTCAAGGCGTTGCTGTCTGGCTTCCAGGCGGCCGAGACGTTCATGAATCCGCTGCAGTTCTTCTTTCAGCACCGAGCGAAGCAGTTCGGCAAGCTCATGGGACATCGCCGCTTCCTCCTTTCCGTTTCATTTTTAGTATATCATTGCTGGAGCGCTTGCGTCATGATGGATGGCAAAGTAGCGAGAAGGTTTGGAAAGGAGATCCGTTAAAGTAGAGCGAATACAGTATAAGGAGGGGATCGATCGAGTTCTCTTGGGATGCGGTGAAAGGGAGAATGTGGGAAATTAAGGAGAGGATCGAGTTGAACTTCACGTGGGTCGCTGAACGATTTCGATGTTTTGGTGTTTATGAATGCCGTGGATCTAGTCCGTTGTATGAACACCTTTCTTTCCACATTGCTGCGGATGAGAAGCTTCTCAGTCTTGCTTCGCATGCCCGCAGCGGTCAGCCGATTCCCAACTTGTTGTTTGGGGCGGTGCATGATTTATTGCTAAAAGGGTATCAACATGAGTTGCGCGAGTTTTACGGAAGCATCGTTAAGAAGCCACGGGCACCAGAAGCTGCTTTTCCTTATTTCCGTGATTTTTGCCTTTGCTACTGGGAGGATATAAAAGACATTTTGGTTCACCGGCTTGTACAAACCAATGAAGTCCGGCGTTGTGCGTATTTATATCCGGTGTTTTGTTGGATCTATGAACAAGTGAAAACGCCTCTGTCACTTATTGAAATTGGCACAAGCGCCGGTCTGCAGCTGGCTTGGGATCAGTACCGGTACGAGTATGGCCGGCAGGGTTCATACGGAAATTTAAGCTCTGATGTCGTTATTACCTCAAGCATTCGTGGAAATCGATGGCCATTCTTGTTGCCGGAAAGTCCGCCGGTTGCCGAACGGATCGGTATCGATTTGCATGTGATTGACTTGAAAAAAGAGGATGATCGAAGATGGATGGAGGCGCTCATTTGGCCTGAACATCAGGATCGGCGCCAGCTGTTTGTCCAAGCGGCTCGTCGACTGGAACAAGTGCCGGTGCGCCTGATCGAGGGAGACGGGGTCAACCTTCTTGCTGAGATCGTGGCACAAGTGCCGTCCGAGACCGTTGTTTGTGTCTTCCACACGCATGTCGCCAACCAAATGTCAGATGAGGAAAAGCATGTATTGCTTGAGCAGATTCACGAAATCGGCCGTCAGCGGGATTGGTTCCATGTGTATAACAACATGTGGGATCGGAAATTGCATCTGGATGGCATGATTGGCAGCCGAGAATACCAGCAAATCGTGGCGGAAACCGATGGGCATGGTCGTTGGTTTCGGTGGGAGATGAACAGATCAAATTAGGGGCAATGAGCCTTCCATGAAAAATGATGCCAAGCAAAAGAAGTACGCGATTTCCCTCCATCCTTGAACCATACTAACATCGAATATGGAAACTTGGAGGGAAACGAATGAAACCGTTTGTGCCCAAACTTGTGTATTTCGAGCCGGAGGCGTTGTCGTACCCGCTCGGGAAGGAACTGTATGAGAAATTTACGCAAATGGGCATCGAGATTCGCGAGACGACGTCGCATAACCAAGTGCGCGGCATTCCGGGGGAGACGGAGCTGGCACGGTATCGAAACGCGAAAGCGACGCTCGTTGTCGGCGTGCGGCGGACGCTGAAATTCGACTCCTCAAAGCCGTCGGCGGAGTACGCGCTACCGCTGGCGACCGGGTGCATGGGCCATTGTCATTATTGCTATTTGCAGACGACATTAGGAAGCAAGCCATACATCCGCGTGTATGTCAACTTGGACGACATTTTCGCCCAAGCGCAAACGTATATTGACGAGCGCGCGCCCGAGATTACGCGCTTTGAGGCGGCGTGCACGTCGGACATCGTCGGGATCGATCATTTGACCCATTCGCTCAAAAAAGCGATTGAGTTTATCGGCGCGACCGACTACGGGCGGCTCCGATTTGTGACGAAGTACGAGCATGTCGACCATTTGCTTGATGCGAAGCATAACGGCAAGACGCGGTTTCGCTTCAGCGTCAACTCCCGCTATGTCATCCGCCATTTTGAGCCGGGAACGTCGTCCTTTGATGCGCGGCTTGCGGCGGCGCGCAAAGTGGCCGGTGCCGGCTATAAGCTCGGCTTTGTCGTCGCGCCGATTTACCGGCATGACGGTTGGGAGGAAGGGTATTTCGAATTGTTTCAGGAGCTCGCTCGGCAATTGGAAGGGGTGGACTTGTCGGATTTGACGTTTGAGCTCATCCAGCATCGGTTTACCAAGCCGGCCAAGCGGGTCATCGAGCAGCGTTACCCAAAAACCAAGCTCGATTTGGACGAATCGAAGCGCAAGTATAAATGGGGGCGGCACGGCATCGGCAAATATGTGTACGTTGACGAGGAAGCGCAAGAGCTGGAGGAAACCATGCGCTCGTATATTGCTCGCTTTTTTCCATCAGCCCAAGTGCAGTATTTTACGTAATGTCCCCTTCATGGTATAATGGGATTGATTGCTATTTTTTGTTTGCCTGGGCGGCCGACTGGCCCGGCAGCGTCTAGCCGAAGCGGGCAAAGCGGCAATGTTCATGAGAGATGCTGACGGCCGCTGCACTTGTCTACGGCAGACAAATGTAATGGGAGGGGACAAACGTTGCCGACACCAAGCATGGAAGATTATATTGAGCAAATTTACATTTTAATTGAAGAAAAGGGCTATGCCCGCGTCTCTGACATCGCTGAAGCGTTGTCCGTCCATCCCTCCTCGGTGACGAAAATGGTGCAAAAGCTCGATAAAGATGAGTATTTAGTGTATGAGAAATACCGCGGACTCGTCTTGACGCCAAAAGGAAGAAAAATCGGCCAGCGGCTCGTCTACCGCCATGAGCTGCTTGAGCAGTTTCTCCGTTTGATCGGTGTCAGCGAAGAAAACATTTACCGCGACGTGGAAGGGATTGAACACCATTTGAGCTGGAACGCCATTGACCGGATCGGCGATTTGGTGCAGTATTTTCAAGAGGACGAACGCCGCCTTGAAGAGCTGCGCGATGTCCAAAAGCGCAATGAACAAGGAGAGTAAGCCGAGGCTTGCTCTTTTTTGTTTGCCGTACTAAATGCCTTCCTTTTTTCTTACATATGTATAAACGGCAAAAAGGGGGAGGCGGCGGTGGACATTGATCTTGTCTTTTCCGGCGGCGGGGTGAAAGGGTTTGCGTTGCTTGGAGCGTATGAAGCGATTGAGGAAAAAGGTCTGCGCTGGAAGCGGCTTGCCGGCACGAGTGCGGGAGCGTTGCTTTCGGCGCTGCTATCGGCAGGCTACAGCGCCCGCGACATCGCCCGACTGCTTGAGGAGTTGGAGTTGGAGCAGTTTTTGGATGAACGGCCGCTATGGATTCCGTTTTCGCTTTGGAAATGGGTGCGCCTGTATTGGCATCTTGGGCTGTATCAAGGAAAGGCGTTTGAGCGGTGGCTCGAGGCGACGCTCGCTGCCCGCGGCGTGCGGACGTTTCAAGATGTGCCGGCCGGCAGTTTGTATATCGTCGCTTCCGATGTGACGAACGGGCGCATCGTCGTGCTGCCGGACGATTTAGCCATATACGGCATTGACCCTGGGTCGTTTTCCATCGCCAAGGCCGTGCGGATGAGCATCAGCATTCCTTATTTCTTTGAGCCGGTCCGCCTCCGCGGGCGAAACGGTGTATTCCTCATCGTCGACGGCGGGGTGTTGAGCAATTTTCCGCTGTTTTTGTTTGATGAAGAAAAGAAGAAAAAACGGCCGGTGCTGGGCGTTCAGCTGAGCCCAAAACCAGGGGAGCGGCCGAAACGAACGATCACCAATGCGCTCGATTTGTATGAGGCGCTGTTTGCGGCCATGAGAGAGGCGCATGATGCGCGCTACATTTCGCGTCGCCATGAAAAAAACATCGTCTTTTTGCCGGTGGACAACGTTATTTCTACAGAATTTTCCATCGACCTGGAAGCGCGCCGGCGCCTGATCGATTACGGACGCGAGCGGACGCGGCAATTTTTGCGCCAATGGGCGTACTAGACGGGAAAGCGGCAATAGGACACACCTCTGCCGCCGATTTTTTAGCTGAACGGCAGAGGCAAACAAAAAAGAATCAAGCTAAAATGAAGCTCGATTCTTTTTTTTGCCTTTTTTGCCCTCGATAACGGTCAAGTGCGGAATGGCCGTCCGTTTTTTCAGCGGCCGCTTCAGTTTCGCCGGCTTTGCTTGTTTGCGCCCGGAGCGGGGATGGAGCTTTTTCGACTGCCGCACCGCCTTTAAATACGATAACCGATGTTGATCGGTGCGGCGTTGGTAGACGAACCGGTAGAAAAGATAAATGGCGGCCAAAAACAGCGCAACAAACAACAGCTGGCGGAACAGCACCGTCGGATGGGCAAAAAGGGTATAGACAATGCCAAGTGTTCCAAGCAAAATCATAAGCCCGACAAGCGGATGAATGGCCCGGCGCCGCAATGAGTCCACCCCCTTTGATCGATTACTGCACCGCTTGTTTTCTTTCGGCTTCCGCCTCCAAATCGAGAAGCCGCTGAAACGAGGCGATGGCCACTTCCACTTGGTCATCATCCGGTTCTTTTGTCGTCAACCGCTGCAGCCATAGCCCGGGATAGCCGAGCCAGCTTAGCAGCGGAATATCCCTCAATTTATTTGTAAACTGCAACACTTCAAACGAAACGCCAAGCACGACAGGAATTAAAGCGAGCCTGTTTGCGATTCGCAGCCAAAGCGGATCCGTCGGCACGAACAAATAAAGGAATAAGCTGATCATGACAGTAAATAAAATGAAGCTGCTGCCGCATCGGTAGTGAAGGCGCGAGGCACGCTGGACGTGCTCAACAGTGAGCGGCCACCCCGCTTCAAAGGCGTTGATGACTTTATGTTCCGCCCCATGGTATTGAAACACGCGTCTAACAAGCGGCGTCAACGAAATAAAGTAAATGTAGCCGAGCAAAAGAGCAAGCTTAAAGGCTCCTTCAAGCAAAATTTGCCCCATTTTCCCTGGTACGAACGGTTTCAAGGCGTCGGCGGCGAGCGCCGGAACAAGCGTAAAAATGGTTTTGGCGAATAAAAACGATAGCACGCCGATGACGGCGGCGCCGAGAATCAGCCCGAATTTGGAACGGCTTTCTTCGGTGGCCTGTTTTTCGTCCGAGGACGCCTCATATTGTTCGCTGGCAAACTGCAAATGCTTGGCCCCGTTCGCACTCGCTTCCATAATGGCGACAATGCCGCGGACAAGCGGAATTTTCTTCAGGACGGCCAGCGTCGGATGGCTGCGGCGAGGCAACGTGAAATAGTCAATCGTTCCATCATGGCGGCGAACAGCGGTGACGGAGTGCGTCTTGCCGGCAAACATTACCCCTTCCACAACTGCCTGGCCGCCGTATAACGGTTTCTCCATTGATTTCATCAGGCCAACACCAACCTATTTTTTATATTTATTATTTTATTCTACAAGAAACGTCCGGAAACCTCTAGGTTGATGCTATTGTTATGATTTCCAAAAAATCCATGATTTACACAGGAGTGGTCATTTTTTCGTTTGATTCATGGGATGATCGGCTGTCGGTCATACTAACAGACAAGGAGGTGCACGATGATGGCGGAACAAAAAGGGAAGCTTGAGCAGGAGAAGACGGAGCGGCCGATGACGCTCGTACAGAAAACGATCATCATCGGGTTTGTCGGCGGGGTGTTTTGGAGTTTGATCGGCTATTTGGCCCATTTTTTCCACTTCAGTGAAATCAGTCCGAACATGATTCTCATCCCGTGGGTGGCCGGTGACTGGAAATACGGGAAAGCCGGCAATTATGCGGCTATCGTGTTGATTGGTATCATTTCCATTGCAGCGGCGCTTTTGTATTACGCGTTGTTGCGAAACATCCGCGGCATGTGGGCTGGGATTTTATACGGCGCTGCGCTTTGGGTGATCGTTTTTTATTTGTTTAATCCGCTGTTTCCAAACGTTCAGCCAGTGGCCGACTTGGAAATCAATACGATCGTGACGACGCTTTGTTTGTACATTTTATATGGCGTATTTGTCGGCTATTCCATCTCGTTCGAAACGCAAGAAATGAATCGGCTGTCTTCAAGCATGGGGAAGGAAGCGGCAAACGAAGGAAGCTGACGCCGCATTTGGCCCCGAAAGCAAGCGTCAAGCGGACGTCTGGCGGAAACTGTCATCTTTATGGTAAAATAGAGAAGGTTTTGGTATGCTTTTCGCATCATGGCGGACGTTGCGTAAAACCGGCGCGCCTATATAAAGGTCGCTTGTATCGCCTTGGCTGCAACGATTTTCTGTTCCCGCTGCCGGTGGCAGGGGAAGTACATTTTCTGGGAAGAGGAGACGGGAGTATGGAAAAGTTGGAAAAACTCCGGGTGCTTCTTGACGAACAGCACATCGACGGGGTGTTGGTGACAAACGGCTACAACCGCCGCTATTTGACCGGGTTTACCGGCACGGCCGGCGTCGTTCTTGTCAGCCGTCAAGGGGCGGTGTTGATTACGGACTTCCGCTACGTCGAACAAGCATCGAGGCAAGCCGAAGAGTTTGAAGTCGTTCAGCACAGCGGGCCGATCATCGAAGAAATCGTCAATCAGGTGCAGCGGCTTGGCATCAAGAGGCTCGGCTTTGAGCAAGAACATGTCACCTATGCAGCATACAAGTCGTATGAAGAAGCCATCCGCGCTGAACTTGTGCCGACGTCCGGGCTGGTGGAAAAATTACGCTTGATTAAGTCAGAAGCAGAGATTAAGATATTAAAGGAAGCAGCGGAAATCGCCGATGCGGCGTTTTCGCACATTTTGTCGTTCATCCGTCCGGGCGTCAAAGAAATCGAAGTGGCGAATGAGCTGGAATTTTTTATGCGCAAGCAAGGGGCGTCTTCGTCCTCCTTTGAAACGATCGTTGCCTCCGGCTACCGTTCGGCGCTGCCGCACGGGGTGGCGTCAGAGAAGACGATCGAGCGCGGCGAGCTTGTCACATTGGATTTCGGGGCCTACTATAAAGGGTATTGTTCCGATATGACGAGAACGGTCGCCGTCGGCGACATCAGCGTCGAACTGAAAACGATTTATGATATCGTCCTCGAGGCGCAGCAACGAGGCATGAACGGGTTGAAAGCGGGCATGACCGGCAAAGAGGCTGATGCGCTCACGCGTGATTATATCCGCGAAAAAGGGTATGGCGACTATTTCGGCCATTCGACCGGCCATGGGATTGGACTAGAAATTCACGAAGGGCCGACGCTTTCGTTCCGTTCGGATGTCGTGCTTGAACCAGGCATGGTCGTCACCGTCGAGCCGGGCATTTACATCCCGGGGCTTGGCGGGGTGCGCATTGAGGACGATGTGGTCATCACCGCTGATGGGAACGAAGCGCTCACCCATTCGCCAAAAGAACTGATTATTTTATAATGGATTGCGTGAGGAGGATTTCGGCCGATGATTTCAGTCAACGATTTTCGCACAGGACTTACGATTGAGGTGGACGGCGACATTTGGCGCGTCCTTGAGTTCCAGCACGTCAAACCGGGCAAGGGGGCGGCGTTCGTCCGTTCGAAGCTTCGCAATTTGCGCACCGGCGCCATTCAAGAGCGGACATTCCGCGCTGGCGAAAAAGTAAACCGAGCGCAAATCGACACGCGCAAAATGCAATATTTGTACGCCAACGGCGACCAACACGTTTTTATGGATATGGAAACGTACGAACAAATCGAGCTGCCGGCGAAACAAATCGAGCATGAACTGAAGTTTTTGAAAGAGAATATGGAAGTATTTATTATGATGTACCAAGGCGAAACGATCGGTGTCGAGCTGCCGAATACCGTGGAGCTGAAAGTGGTTGAAACAGAGCCCGGCATTAAAGGCGACACCGCTTCCGGCGGTTCGAAGCCGGCGAAGCTCGAAACCGGCCTTGTCGTTCAAGTGCCATTTTTCGTCAACGAAGGCGACACGCTCATCATTAATACCGCCGATGGCACGTACGTTTCGCGGGCGTAAGCGCAAGTCCGACAGGCACCGTCCCGGACACCTTCCGGGACGGTTTTTTTATGCGCAAAATGGGTGCCGGTTGGCTCCTCCATCGTTTTCCTCAACAAAAACTTCTTCTGAAACGGCTTGTTTCCGCATACGTTTGTACTAATCGATCCCATTTGGCAAAACAGGAGGGGAACATGAAACATTGGCTGCGATCGATCGACCCGTCCGTTATGGCCATGGCCGGCATGCGGATGATGTCGGCGTTCATTGAACTGAGCGCGGCGCTGTTGATGCTTGTGTTCAATGACGTGAAAAAAGCGCTTGTCATTAACGCGGCACTCGCTGTTGTCGGTCCAACCGTCATGATCGTGACGATGGCCATTGGACTGCTTTCACTTGCGGACGAGCTCTCGTTTTCCCGGCTTGGGCTTGTGGCGCTCGGGATCGCGCTCATTTTGTTCGCGATTTACAAGTAAGGCATAAACGGCGCATTCCACCCATACATATGAACTAGTCCACAAGAAAAGGGGGAGGGCCATGGAAGCGGTGTGGGGAATTTTGCCGAAAACGATCGCCGCCGCGTTGCAGCACCATCTTTCTTCATGCCGACGCGGAATCGAAGAAATCCGCATCCGCGTCTCCCGGCCGCTTGAGGTGATCGTCGATGGAACGGCCCGGTTGCTGCCGTATGAAGTGACGAAAGAAGACGGTGTACATTTGCTCAATAAATTGAGCCATTATTCGATCTATGCCGTCGAAGAAGAGCTGAAGCGCGGATTTATGACGATTGAAGGGGGGCATCGCGTTGGGCTGGCTGGCAAAGTCGTTACGGAAGGGGGCAAGGTGAAAGCAATTCGCGATGTTTCCTCGTTTAACATTCGCATCGCCAAAGAGCAGGTCGGCATCGCCGAGCCGCTGATTCCGTATGTGTACGACGGACACTGGCGCCATACGATGATCATCGGCTCGCCGCAGACGGGAAAAACGACTCTCTTGCGCGATGCGGCGCGATTGATTAGCAGCGGGATAGGATGCATTCCAGCACAAAAGGTGGCGATCGTTGACGAACGATCGGAAATCGCTGGCTGTGTGAAAGGAATCCCTCAATTTTCGTTCGGTCCGCGCCTTGACGTGTTGGACGCCTGCCCGAAAGCGGAAGGGATGATGATGATGATCCGCTCGATGAGCCCTGATGTCATGATTGTCGATGAAATCGGGCGTGAGGAAGACAGCGAGGCAGTGCTTGAAGCGGCCAGCGCCGGTGTCTCTGTATGGACGACTGTGCACGGCCGCAACATTCAAGACGTCTGGCAGCGTCCGACATTGCGGCCGGTGATGGAACAAAAGGTGTTTGAACGGTTTGTTGAGCTGACGAACATCCCCCATCCCGGCTCAATCCGGCGCATTCTCGACGCCGGCGGAACGGTGCTGTATGAGCGGGCGGTGGTCCAGCGATGAAATGGTTTGGCGCTCTGTTGATTCTCGTTGCCTCGACATGGTTGGGGTTTGCCGCCGCCCGCGTGTTGCACGAGCGGCCCCGCCAGCTCCGCCAGCTGAAAGCGGCGCTAAGGGCGTTTGAGGCGGAAGTGATGTACGGCCATACGCCGCTCGCCGACGCTGCTATGCATCTCGCCCGGCAAACGGCCGCCCCGTTATCCGAATTGTTCGAGCGGTTTGCCGCTGCGTTGTGCACGGAAGAAACGAGCGCCGCCGAGGCGTGGGAAAAAAGTTTGCGGGCTGTATGGGGAAAAACTGCCCTAAAGCAAGGGGAATTTGAAGTGATGAGACAATTTGGCGCCACGCTCGGCCAATATGACCGGTTCACGCAACAAAAGCAGATTGCGCTGGCGCTCGCCCATCTGGAGCGGGAGGAAGCCGAAGCGCTCGACAACCAGGCGCGCTATGCGAAGATGGCGAAAAGTTTAGGCGTGTTGGCCGGCCTGCTGCTCGTTATTTTACTCATGTAGACAGGAGGCAGGAGAATGGGCATCGATGTCGATCTCATTTTGAAAATCGCTGGCGTCGGCATCGTCATCGCGTTTTTGCATACGGTGCTTGATCAGATGGGGCGGAAAGAGTATGCCCAATGGGTGACGCTGCTCGGCTTTATTTATATTTTGTTTATGGTCGCTTCCATCGTCAGCGACTTGTTCCAAAAAATCAAAGATGTCTTTTTGTTCCGCGGGTAGGGGGGATCGACCATTGACATTTTGCAAATCGTCGGCCTCGGGTTGATCGCGACGTTTTTGGTCGTGCTGCTGCAAGAGCAAAAGTCGAATCTTGCCTTTTTGTTGATCGTGTTTGTCGGCTGCACCATTTTTCTATTGTTGGTTGATCAAATCAGCAGCATTTTGGCGATGTTGCGAAAAATGGCCGAAGGCGCCCATATTCAGATGGTGTATTTAGAGACGATGTTGAAAATCATCGGCATTGCCTACATTGCCGAGTTCGCCGCGCAAATTTCCAAAGACGCCGGCCAAGGGGCGATCGCCGCCAAAATTGAGCTCGGCGGCAAAATCGTCATTTTGGCGCTGGCTGTTCCGATTTTAACCGCGATCATCGAAGCGGTCATCAGTCTTATCCCATCGGCACGCTGAAGGGGGGAACGGATTGAAGCGAACAGCGTTCCTTATTGTCGGGCTGCTTTCTCTCTTTTTTTGTCCGTTGGTCGTACAAGCCGCAAGCGATGAACCATCGGTCAGCGAGCAGCTCGCTCAGCTCGATGTGAGCGATATCCGACGCTATTGGGAAACGATCGTCAGCGAGTACGGCGGATTTTTGCCGGAAAGCGAGAAAGGACCGCTCACCGATTTTTTAAGCGGCAGCAAGCAATGGTCGCCGGCCGAATGGCTGAAGGCGCTCGCCCGCTATTTGTTTTATGAACTGCAGGTGAACGGCAAATTGCTCGGCACACTCATTTTGCTTGCTGTCTTCAGCACGGTGCTGCAATCGCTGCAAAATGCATTCGCCCAGCAGGAGGTAAGCAAAATCGCCCAAGCGGTCGTCTATATGGTGCTCTTGTTGATTGCCTTAAACAGCTTTCGTCTCGCGGCGGATTATGCGCTTGAGGCGGTGCGGACGATGAGCCATTTCATCATTGCTCTCGTTCCACTGTTGCTCGCCCTGCTCGCCACTTCCGGCGGGGTCGCGTCGGCGGCGTTTTTCCACCCGATCATTTTGTTTGTGATGAACATCACCGGCACGGTCGTCGAATACGTCACCTTGCCGCTTTTGCTTCTGGCTGCGTTGCTTTCTGTCGTCAGCACGCTCAGCGACCGGTACAAGGCGACTCAGCTCGCCGATTTGCTCAACAAAGCGGCCCTCGGTTTGCTCGGCCTCATTTTGACTGTGTTTCTTGGCGTCATGTCCGTGCGCGGGGCAACAGCGGCTGTGGCGGACGGCGTGGCGCTCCGGGCGGCGAAATTTGTCACTGGCAATTTCATCCCGGTCGTCGGCAAGCTGTTCACCGATGCCGCCGATACGGTCGTTGCGGCCTCGATGCTGCTGAAAAATACCGTCGGATTGGTCGGGGCGGCGATTTTGTTAATGATCGCCATCTTTCCAGCGGTGAAAATTTTCACCATTGTCATCGTCTACAAGTTATCGGCTGCTGTTCTGCAGCCGCTTGGCGGCGGACCGGTGCTTTCGTGCCTTAACATCATCGGCAAAAGCATCGCCTACGTGCTGGCGGCGCTGCTCATTGTGTCGCTCATGTTTTTCTTGAGCCTCACCGTCATGGTGATGGCCGGGAACATTACGATGATGGTCCGCTAGGAGGAGCGCTATGCAGCTAGTCATTGAGTGGGGGACAAACATCATCTTGTTTTTGTTGTTTGCTGTCATCATCGATTTTTTGCTGCCGTCGGGGACGATGCAAAAATACGTGAAAATGGCTGTTGGGCTTATGCTCGTTCTGGTGATGCTCGCTCCGGTGCTCCGGCTCGCTTCCGTTGATCCCGAGCAGCTCATGGCGTCGGCGCTCGTCCATTTTTCCAACGGCCGTAAAGGAGAAGAGGCGATAAAAAATCAAATCGAACAGCAGAAAAAAGAAATACAAGCCTCGCAACGCGCATATATTTTAAAACAAATGGCTGTCCAGCTCGAAAACGATGCCAATGAGGAGTTGATGGAAAAGTATGGACTGAAAGCGGATGTCAACGTTTACGCTAACCCAGGCGACGACTGGCGCATGCCGGATGACATCAAGACGATTGAGGTCGTTCTTTCGAAACAGAGGTCAGCTGGTTCGGTGGAACCGGTTGTCATCGATACGACGAAGCCGCCGGCTTTGCCGGAAGGCGATGCTTCGCTGGCAGAAGAGGTGCGCGCCTTTCTTGCCGGCCGATGGGAAATCGATGAAGATAAAATTCACGTGCAATTTAAAGGGAGGGAATAGAGGGGGGATGTTGCCGCTCATCAAACGGCTCTTTTCTCCATCGCCCAAAGACGGGCAAGGAGAAGGAGTACAGAAAAAATGGCCGTTTTCGTACGTCGTCGTCCTGTTGTTGGCCGGCGTCGCCTTGATGGCGGCAAGTCATTGGGCAAACAGCGGAAAGGAAGCCGAAGCGAAGCCTTCCACCAGGCAGCCGTCCGCTCCAGCCGAGCCGGCATTCCTGGCAAGCAAGGAAACGAAAGAGAAAGTGATCGCCGCCTATGAGGAGCGGTACGAAAAAGAATTGAAAGCCGCGCTTGAGGCGATCGAAGGGGTCGATGATGTCACTGTTGTTGTGAATCTCGATTCCACGGAGCTGAAACTGTATGAGAAAAAGCGTTCGACCCAGCAGCAAACAACGGAAGAGAGCGACAAGGAAGGCGGGAAGCGGACGATCGAAAACGAGTCGACCAATGAAGAAGTGATCATCATTCACAACGGCGAAGAAGAAACGCCGCTTGTCGTCGCCACGAAAAAGCCGGACATCCGTGGTGTGCTCGTTGTCGCCAAAGGGGCGGATAATTTGCAAATCAAAAAATGGATCGTCGAGGCGGTGACGCGCGTGTTAAACGTTCCGAGCTACCGCGTCGCTGTCTTGCCGAAAAAATGACCGGGTAAGGGGAGGAGTCGGCATGTTGAAAAAACAAACCGTATGGTTGTTGACGATGTTGAGCTTGGTCGTTGTGTTGTCGGTCTATTACGTGACGGCGCCAAAAAACATGAACAACAGCCCGGCATTTACCGCCAACGAGAAACCAGAAAAAACAACCGATCAGCCGAGCGTCGCCGTCGAAGAGGCGAAAAAACCGTCCGCATCTGGCGAAACGGGCGACGACTTGTTTACGGCGCTGCGCATGAAAATTGAGGATGAACGGAGCCGGCTGCGCGATGAACTGAACGCCATCGTCGCTTCAGCGAACGCGACGGCGGAAGAAAAGAATGAAGCGCTCGATAAAATTGAAAAATTGCAGGCATTGTCCGAAAAAGAAGCAACGTTGGAGACGCTCATCAAATCGAAAGGCGGTTATGAAGACGTGCTCGTGCGCGCCGATGACAACCAAGTGCGCGTGACGATCAAAGCGAAACAAAGTTCAGCGAAATCAGCGAATGAAGTCATTCATATGGTGAAAAAAGAAATACCTGATGCTGAATACGTGACGGTTGAGTTTCAGCCGGCTGGATAAACGCGCTGCTCGATAGGGCAGCTTCTTTTTTTGCGGAAAAGTCTTTTGTTTGTCCTACGGTTGTGTGTATAATCGTTATGAACACGTTTGAGCACCGCCTGCCAGGAACGGGCTGCACGATACTTGGAGAAAGGTGTGAGATCGATGAAAATTCAAGAGATCCGCGAATTGATCCGCTTGGTTGACCAGTCCTCGATCGACGAATTTGTATATGAGCAAGGCGAAACCAAAGTACATATGAAAAAAGGAACGAGTGCTGTTGCCGCTACACCGGCTGCGGCCGCCCAGACAGCGGTCGCACAGCCGGCGCCTGCCGCTTCGACGGCGGTGGAACCAGCTCCGGCAGCTGCTCCCGTTCAAGCGCCGGCCCCGGAAGCGCCGACTCCGAAAGCGGAAACGCCGGCGGTCAAAGAGGCAAAGCCAGCTGTTGAAAGCAATTTGCATCAAATTACTTCGCCGATGGTCGGCACGTTCTACGCAGCGCCGGCGCCGGACAAGCCGCCGTATGTCAAACCGGGCGACAAAGTCAAAAAAGACACGGTCGTTTGCATCATTGAGGCGATGAAACTGTTTAACGAAATTGAAGCGGAAGTCGATGGCGAAATTGTCGAGGTGCTTGTGCAAAACGGCCAGCTCGTCGAATACGGCCAACCGTTGTTTTTAGTCAAGCCTGAATAAGGGAGAGAACGGACGATGATCAAAAAAGTGTTGGTGGCGAACCGCGGAGAAATCGCCGTCCGCATCATCCGCGCCTGCCGCGAGCTCGGCATTGAGACGGTCGCTGTCTTTTCGCAAGCCGACCGCGATGCCTTGCACGTGCAGTTGGCTGATGAGGCGTACTGCATCGGGCCGACTGCTTCCAAAGACAGTTACTTAAACTTTACCAGCATTATGAGCGTCGCCACATTGACCGGTTGCGACGCCATTCATCCGGGATATGGGTTTTTAGCGGAAAACGAAGCGTTTGCCGAGCTGTGCCGCGAGTGTAATGTCACATTCATCGGCCCAAGTCCGGAAGCGATTGCAAAAATGGGCATTAAAGACATCGCCCGTGAGACGATGCGCGAGGCGGGGGTGCCGATTGTGCCCGGGTCGCGCGGGGTTATCGAAAGCCTTGACGAGGCGCGGGCGATTGCCCAAGAGATCGGCTATCCGGTCATCATCAAAGCGACGGCCGGAGGCGGCGGGAAAGGGATCCGTGTCGCCCGCAATGAAGACGAGCTCGTCAAAGGCATCAACATCACCCAGCAGGAAGCGGCGACGGCGTTCGGCAACCCGGGCGTCTATATTGAAAAATATATCGAAGATTTCCGCCATGTTGAAATTCAAGTGCTTGCCGATTCGTACGGCAATACGATCCATCTCGGCGAGCGCGACTGCTCGATCCAACGCCGGCTGCAAAAACTCGTTGAAGAGGCGCCGTCACCGGCGCTTGATGACGAGATGCGTCGGAAGATGGGCGAGGCGGCCGTCAAGGCGGCAAAAGCGGTCAACTACACCGGCGCCGGCACGGTTGAATTTATTTATGACCACCGGAACAAGCAATTTTACTTCATGGAGATGAATACGCGCATTCAAGTCGAGCATCCGGTCACCGAACTGATCACCGGCGTCGATTTGGTCAAGGAGCAAATCCGCATCGCCGCTGGCGAAAAGCTGTCGATCACCCAAGACGACGTTACGTTTAACGGTTGGGCGATCGAATGCCGCATCAATGCGGAAAATCCGGCGAAAAACTTTATGCCGTCGCCGGGGAAAATCGCCATGTACTTGCCGCCTGGGGGGCCGGGCGTGCGCGTCGATTCGGCCGCCTATCCAGGCTATACGATTCCGCCGTATTACGATTCAATGATCGCCAAACTGATCGTTCACGCGCCGACGCGCGAGGAAGCGATCGCCCGCATGAAACGAGCGCTTTCGGAGTTTGTCATCGAAGGCATTCATACGACGATTCCGTTTCACATAAAATTAATGGAACATGAAAAGTTCCAAAGCGGCGAGTTTAATACGAAGTTTTTGGAGTTATATGATATTATGAAGGCAGAATAGGAGGTGCCTTATGTCTGAGCATGTCTTTGAGACAGAACAAGCGTATCCGGCGCTCGGCAAGGTGGAAATTGCACCGGAAGTGATCGAGGTGATCGCAGGCATTGCCGCATCAGAGGTCGACGGCATCGCGCAAATGCGCGGCAATTTTGCCGCCGGCGTCGCCGAGCGGTTTGGAAAGAAACACCATGGAAAAGGCGTCAAGGTTGATTTGCGCGACGACGGCGTCGTCATCGATCTTTATTGCCTCGTCCAGTTTGGCGCATCGATTCCGAACGTGGCGAAAAAGGTGCAGGAAAATGTGCGCCAGGCGCTTTGGAACATGACCGGCCTCGAGGCGAGCGAAGTGAACGTTCATATCGTCGGCGTCCAGTTTGAGGGCGGCAAGCAGGAACAAGGTGTGGTCGAACAGTGATCTCGCAAGGCAGCTGCTTTTTCGGCGGCTGCCTTTTTGTTTTTTTGGCCAAAGTTTGTTATTGTAATGAACGAGGCCGTTGTGGCGCAGCCAACGGCAGCGCGAATGATTGGTGGGAAAAGGCTGGCTTTTTCCGAAAAATATGATATGATTTCATTGTGAATGTTCGTTTTTTTGGAAAGGGGGACCGCCATGAAGCGGCATGAAGCACGGGAAAAGGCGCTGCAGGCGCTGTTTCAAATCGATGTCGGACGCATTCCTCCAGATGAGGCGCTCCACAATGTCACGGGCGGCGGCGACATCGACCCGTTTTTGCGCCAGCTCGTCTTTGGCGTCGTCGAGCATCAGGAGGAGATTGACGAGCTGTTGCGCGCCAATTTGGAAAAATGGACGCTGGAACGCGTCGCCAACGTTGACCGCGCCATTTTGCGCATGGCGACGTACGAGATGAAATACGCCGATGATGTGCCGGTAAGCGTCAGCCTCGATGAGGCGGTCGAGCTGGCGAAAAAATTCGGCGATTGGAAATCCGGAAGTTTTGTCAACGGCGTGCTTTCGAAAGTGAAGGCGGCGCTGCAAAAATAAAACCGGCTGCATCGCGGGCGGATATCGAACGATGAACGAGGAGAGGGGAACGAAACACGATGACAGCACAAATCATTAGCGGAACGGAGATGGCGAGAACGATTCGCGCCGCATTGGCGGATGAAGCCGCACAGTTGAAAGCGGACGGCGTTGAGCCGGGGCTGGCCGTCATTCTAGTCGGCGACGACCCGGCGTCGCATTCGTATGTAAAAGGAAAACAAAAAGCGTGCGCCGAGGTCGGCATTCGCTCGTTCCTTTACACGTTTCCGGCGGCGGTCGACGAAGAAACGCTGCTGGCCAAAATCCGAGAGTTAAACGTCGATCCAGCGGTGCACGGCATTTTAGTGCAGCTGCCGCTGCCGGATCACATTTGTGAATGGTCGGTTATTGAAACGATCGCACCTGAAAAAGATGTCGATGGGTTTCACCCGATCAATGTCGGAAAAATGATGATCGGCCAACGGGCGTTTCTCCCGTGCACTCCGCATGGCATTTTAGTGATGGTGCAATCGGCCGGCATTGACATCGCCGGCAAGCACGTTGTCGTCGTCGGCCGAAGCAACATCGTCGGCAAACCAGTTGGCCAGCTGTTTTTGCGCGAACATGCCACCGTCACCTACACTCACTCGAAAACGCCGGATTTGGCCGCCATCACTCGGCAGGCGGACATTTTGATCGTCGCTGTCGGCAAGGCGCGCCTCATTGGCCCGGAACACATCAAACCCGGGGCGGTCGTCATCGACGTCGGCGTCAACCGGCTTGAGAATGGCAAATTGTGCGGCGATGTCGATTTTGATGCGGTGAAAGAAGTGGCTGGCTATATTACGCCGGTGCCGGGCGGAGTCGGGCCGATGACGATTACGATGCTCTTGCACAACACGATGGAAGCGGCCCGGCAGCTGGCTGCAAAGTGAGGACAAGGATCAGTGGAAGTCAAATATGTGACGGTCGGGGCGTTGACGAAGTACATCAAACGCAAGTTCGATGTCGATCCGCATTTGCGCGATCTATGGGTGAAGGGCGAAATTTCGAACTTTAAGCAGCATTCGCGCGGTCATATGTATTTTACGTTGAAAGACAGCCAAGGGCGCATTGCCGCCGTCATGTTTGCCGGCTACAACCAACATTTGCCGTTTCGTCCTGAAGACGGGATGAACGTGCTGGCGCGCGGGGAAATTTCCGTCTATGAACCGAACGGCAACTATCAGCTTTATGTCAAAGAAATGCAGCCGGAAGGCGTCGGAAGCCTCTATTTAGCCTACGAACAGCTGAAGCAACGGCTCGAAGCGGAAGGGCTGTTTTCCCCAGTCCATAAAAAGCCGCTTCCGGCCTTTCCTCGTTGCATCGGCGTTGTCACATCACCGACTGGAGCGGCGGTGCGCGATATTATGACGACGATTCGCCGCCGCTATCCGCTTGCCAAAGTCATTTTGTTTCCAGCGCTCGTTCAAGGGGATGGGGCGGCGCTGTCGATCGTGCGTGCCATCGAGCGGGCGAATGCGTTCGGAGAGGTGGATGTGCTGATTGTCGGCCGAGGCGGCGGCTCGATCGAAGAACTTTGGGCGTTCAATGAAGAAATCGTCGCCCGCGCCATCTTTGCCTCAAAAATTCCGATTATTTCCGCTGTCGGCCATGAAACGGATTTTACGATTGCCGATTTTGTCGCCGATTTGCGGGCGCCGACGCCGACGGCAGCAGCCGAGATGGCGGCGCCGCATGTTGGGGAGCTCGCTGAGCGGCTCGCCGAGCGGAAATGGCGGCTTATCCGCGCCATGAAAGAGCGGCTTGCCGCCGAGCAGGAGAAGCTCCGCCGTCTGCAGGCATCGTATGCCTTTCGTTATCCGGAACGGCTTTACGAACAAAAAGAGCAGCAGCTTGATGCGCTGCTTGAGCGGCTTGGCCGCAGCCGTGAGCGGCTTGTAGATCAACAGCGCCAGCGGTTGCATGAGCTTGATATGAGACTATGGCGGCATCATCCGGCCGCAGAGTTCGAGCGGATGAAAGAACGGCAAAAGGCGGCCGCCAACGCGCTGGAAAAAGCGGCGCGCACCGTGTTGGAGCGCCATCGGTTCCGCTTTTGCGCCAACGTTGCGCGTCTTGAAGCGCTCAGTCCGCTTCGCGTCATGGAGCGCGGCTACAGCCTCGTATATAACGAGCACGGCGAGCTTGTGAAACGAATCGGGCAGCTTCGGGTCGGTGAACATCTTTCCGTCCAAGTTCAAGATGGACGAGTTCGTTGCCAAGTGACGGGAGTGGAGGAGAGTACGGTATGAGTGAAGAAAAAGAGATGACGTTTGAAGAGGCGATGAAAAAACTGGAGAAAATTGTCGAAAAGCTCGAGGAAGGGAACGTGCCGCTTGAGGAGGCGATCGCCTTCTTCCAAGAAGGCATAAAACTATCCAAGCTTTGCCATGATAAATTGCAGCATGTGGAGAAACAGTTGGAGTACATGCTCCGTGAAGACGGCGAGCTTGTCCCTTTTTCGCCGGAGGAGGAGTGACAGGTGGCGCAGCTTTCGGTTGAACAGTTTCTCAACGAACAAAAACGGGCAGTCGAGGCGGCGCTTTCTTACTATATGGCGCGGCTTCGTGGACCGGAGACGCTGAAAAAGGCGATGTCCTACTCGCTGGAGGCCGGCGGCAAACGCATTCGCCCGCTTTTGTTGCTGGCGACGGTCCAAGCGCTTGGCAAAGACCCGGCGATCGGCCTGCCGGTCGCTTGCGCCATTGAAATGATCCATACGTACTCGCTCATTCACGATGATTTGCCAAGCATGGACAACGATGATCTGCGGCGCGGCA
This sequence comes from Geobacillus sp. BMUD, assembly GCF_013096845.1. Taxonomy (NCBI): domain Bacteria; kingdom Bacillati; phylum Bacillota; class Bacilli; order Caryophanales; family Anoxybacillaceae; genus Geobacillus; species Geobacillus sp. BMUD. The sequence goes on along the minus strand of NZ_SDLA01000009.1, from coordinate 49,843 downwards.
AACCGACGAACCATAAAGTGTTCGGTGAGGCGATGGCCATTTTGGCCGGCGACGCTTTGTTGACGTATGCCTTTCAGCTGATCGCCGAAATCGATGATGATCGCGTGCCGCCTTCCGTCCGGCTGCAGCTTATCGAACAGCTGGCGAAAGCGGCCGGACCGGAAGGCATGGTTGCTGGACAGGCGGCTGATATGGAGGCGGAAGGAAAAACGCTGGCGCTGGCGGAACTGGAATACATCCACCGCCATAAGACGGGAAAAATGCTGCAATACAGCGTGCACGCCGGCGCCCTGCTCGGCGGCGCCGACGACCGGCAGATGCGCGAGCTCGATGAGTTTGCTGCTCATTTAGGTCTCGCCTTTCAAATTCGCGACGATATTTTGGACATTGAAGGGACCGAAGAGAAAATCGGCAAGCGAGTCGGCAGCGACCACGATAACAAGAAAGCAACGTATCCGGCGCTGCTCTCGCTTGATGGCGCCAGAGAGAAGCTGACGTTTCATATTGATGCTGCGAAGCGCTATTTGCGGCAGGCTGGGGTGGATGGTGCTGCCCTTGCCTACATTTGCGAGCTTGTCGCGGTCCGCGACCATTGATGGGGGCGGCGGCCTCTTGTTCCCGTTGTTCGCTTTCCTTCGGGGCGGAGGCGGCCCTGTTTTTTTGATTGTTTTCCGCCGGGCGGCCGCCACAAGTTTTCTATCCATCACGAACCGCATTCTAGTGGTGACGGGCTGCGTTGGCGGGGAAAGTCGATTTTTCGCGCCGGATCATGTATAATAATACTACCTGTGATGGAGGAGAACCGGCTCGGAAAACGACGAAATGAAAGCGAGTGATCTTCGTTGGACTTGACGAAAATTGACCATCCACGCGTTGTCAAAAACATGTCCATCCTTGAGCTGAAGCAGTTAAGCGCCGAGATCCGGCGGTTTTTAATTGAGAAGCTGTCGAAAACCGGCGGGCATATCGGTCCGAATTTAGGGGTCGTCGAGCTGACGATCGCTCTCCACCGCGAGTTTGACAGCCCAAAAGACAAGCTCATTTGGGATGTCGGACATCAGTCATACGTGCATAAAATTTTGACCGGCCGCGCCGCCCAATTCGACACGCTCCGCCAATACAAGGGGCTGTCCGGGTTCCCGAAACGGAGCGAAAGCGAGCATGACGTGTGGGAAACGGGCCATAGCTCAACGTCGCTGTCTGCAGCGATGGGAATGGCGATCGCCCGTGATTTGAAAGGGACGGATGAATACATCGTGCCGATCATCGGCGACGGGGCGCTCACCGGCGGCATGGCGCTGGAGGCGCTCAACCATATCGGGCATGAAAAAACGGATATGATTGTCATCTTGAACGACAATGAAATGTCGATTGCCCCGAACGTCGGTGCGTTGCACAACATCCTCGGCCGGCTGCGCACCGCCGGCAAATACCAATGGGTGAAAGACGAACTGGAGATGCTGCTCAAGCGCATCCCGGCGGTTGGCGGCAAGCTGGCGGCGACCGCCGAGCGGCTAAAAGACAGCTTGAAATATTTGCTTGTTTCCGGCGTCTTTTTTGAAGAGCTTGGGTTTACGTATTTAGGTCCGGTCGACGGCCACGATTTTGAGGATTTGCTTGAAAACTTGCGCTACGCGAAGAAGATGAAAGGTCCGGTTCTTGTGCATGTCATCACGAAAAAAGGGAAAGGATACAGTCCGGCGGAAAACGACAGAGTCGGCACGTGGCATGGGACCGGGCCGTACAAAATCGAAACGGGCGCTTTTGTCAAAACGAAAGAGGCCGGTCCGTCATGGAGCGCGTTGGTCAGCGAAACGGTGCGCCGGCTCGCCCGCACCGATCCGCGCATTGTCGCGATTACGCCGGCGATGCCGGTCGGCTCGAAGTTGGAAGGGTTCGCCAGCGAGTTCCCAGATCGGATGTTTGATGTTGGCATCGCCGAGCAGCACGCGACAACGCTCGCGGCTGGATTGGCGACGCAAGGGATGAAACCGTTTTTGGCCATTTATTCGACGTTTTTGCAACGAGCCTATGACCAAGTCGTTCATGATGTATGCCGACAAAACTTAAATGTCTTTTTCGCCATTGACCGCGCTGGGTTGGTCGGGGCGGACGGCGAAACGCACCAAGGGGTGTTTGACATCGCCTTTTTGCGTCATGTGCCGAACTTGGTGTTGATGATGCCAAAAGACGAAAACGAAGGACAGCACATGGTGTACACCGCCCTTCGCTATGACGACGGGCCAATCGCCATGCGTTTTCCGCGCGGCAACGGGCTTGGCGTGCCGCTTGATGAGGAGCTGAAAGAAATTCCCATCGGCACATGGGAAGTGTTGCGCGACGGTCGCGATGCGGCGATTTTGACGTTTGGCACGACGATTTCAATGGCGCTTAAGGCGGCTGACGAGCTGGCGAAAGATGGCGTATCGGTGAAAGTCGTCAACGCTCGTTTTTTGAAGCCGATGGATGAAGCAATGCTTCACGAACTGCTTGAGAACCGCCTGCCGATCCTAACGATCGAAGAGGCGGTGCTGCAAGGCGGCTTTGGCAGTGCTGTGCTGGAGTTTGCTCACGACCATGGTTATCACGGAGCGGTCATCGAACGGATGGGCATCCCGGACCGCTTTATCGAACATGGAAGCGTCAGCGAGCTGCTCAATGAAATCGGGCTGACGCCGACCCATGTCATCGACCGCATCAAAATGATGGTGCCAAGAAAACAGAAAAGGGCTTGAGACATGAAAGGGAAAAAAGAACGGCTCGATGTGCTGCTTGTTGAACGCGGGCTGGCGGAAACGCGGGAAAAGGCGAAGCGGGCGATCATGGCCGGGCTTGTCTATTCCAACGACGTTCGACTCGATAAGCCCGGGGAAAAAGTGCCGATTGACATTTCGCTTGAGGTGAAAGGCAACCCGCTTCCGTACGTCAGCCGCGGTGGATTGAAACTGGAAAAAGCGTTGCGGGAGTTTCACATTCGCCTGGAAAATAAAATTGTTCTTGACATCGGCGCGTCGACCGGCGGTTTCACCGACTGTGCCTTGCAGCACGGGGCGAAGCTGTCGTATGCTGTCGATGTCGGCTACAACCAGCTTGCCTGGAAGCTGCGTCAAGACGAGCGCGTCGTCGTGATGGAGCGAACGAACTTCCGCTACGTGACGCCGGATCAGTTTACGAAAGGGCTGCCGGAAATAGCCGTTATCGATGTCTCGTTTATTTCGCTGCGGCTTATTTTGCCGGTCGTCAAGACGGTCATTGTGCCGGGCGGCGATGTGATTGCTCTCGTCAAGCCGCAGTTTGAAGCCGGCAAGGAAAAGGTCGGCAAAAAAGGGATCGTGCGCGATCCGGCTGTTCATGAAGACGTGCTTGAGTCGATCATTCGGTTCGCATGTGCTGAAGGATTTGATGTTTTGCACTTATCGTATTCGCCGATCACCGGCGGTGACGGCAACATTGAGTTTTTGCTTCACGCCGTTTATTCGGGGGAAAGTCGTGAAGGAGAAAACCGATTGCCGACACCGATCGCTTATATAGTGCGCGAGGCGCATGCCCGCCTGCGCGCCGGGAGGACAGAAGCGAACGGCGAATAGCGCCGGCGGGATGAAACACAGCGTGGCATGTTGCAAGCGGGGAGGTGGCGCAATGTGAGCAAAGGGCAAAGGCATATTAAAATTCGCGAAATCATTATGAACCATGACATTGAAACGCAAGACGAGCTTGTCGATCGGCTGAGAGAAGCTGGCTTTAACGTCACTCAGGCGACCGTCTCGCGCGACATTAAAGAGATGCAGCTCGTCAAAGTGCCCATGGCCAACGGCCGCTACAAGTACAGCCTTCCGTCCGACCAACGCTTCAATCCGTTGCAAAAGCTGAAACGGGCGCTTGTTGATGTGTTTGTGAAGCTTGACGGAACGGGCAACTTGCTCGTCTTGCGGACGTTGCCGGGCAACGCCCATGCCGTCGGCGTCTTGCTCGACAACTTGGATTGGAACGAAATCGTCGGTACGATTTGCGGCGACGATACGTGCCTAATCATTTGCCGGACGCCAAAAGATGCGAAAAAAGTGTCCGACCAGCTGTTGTCTATGCTCTAGTCGAGGACCGGCCCAGCTTCCGTTCTGCGTTCAAGGACGGAACGACGGGGACGGTCCTCGCTTGCGAATTCGAACATATGTGCTATAATCAAAAGGAGAATCAATCGGACAGGCAAGGAGTGGTGAAATGCTCGCCGAGCTGTCGATTAAAAATTTCGCCATTATCGAGTCGCTCTCGCTGTCGTTCGACAAAGGGCTGACGGTGTTAACCGGCGAAACGGGAGCCGGCAAATCGATCATCATCGACGCCATTCATTTGTTGATCGGCGGACGCGGCTCCGCTGAATTTGTCCGCTTCGGAGCGGAAAAGGCGGAAATCGAAGGGTTGTTTTTGCTTGATGATGACCGCCATCCGTGTTGGCAAAAATGCGCGGACGTTGGCATCGACGCCAGCGACGGCATGATCGTGTTGCGCCGCGATATTTTAGCCAATGGCAAAAGCGTCTGCCGCATTAACGGCAAGCTCGTCACCACGGCGGTGTTGCGCGACATCGGGACGACGCTTGTTGATATTCACGGCCAGCATGAACATCAAGAACTGATGGATCCGTCCCGTCATCTGCCGCTTTTAGACGAGTTCGGCGGCCTAGAGGCGGCAGAGGCGCTTGCCCGCTACCGCGCCGTTTATGAGCGGTATGAGGCGCTCGGAAACAAATTAAAAAAGCTGAGTGAAAATGAGCAGCAAATGGCGCATCGGCTTGATTTGCTGACGTTTCAGTTGCGCGAAATCGAGCAGGCGGCACTCGAGCCGGGCGAGGACGAGCGGTTGATGGAAGAAAAAGTGCGCATTGTCAATTTTCAAAAAATTTACACCGCGCTGCAGAAAAGCTATGAGGCGCTGGCCGGCGATGGGCGCGGACTTGATTCCGTCGGGGAGGCGATGCGCCATCTCGATGACGTTGCGGGCATGGACGCAGCGCTCAAAGACGCGCATGAAACGACGGCGAACTGCTACTATTTGCTCGAGGAAGTCATGTATAAGCTGCGCGATCAAATTGAGGAGATGGAGTACGACCCAGCGCGGCTCGATGCCATTGAAAGCCGCCTCGCGGAAATCGGACAGCTCAAACGGAAATACGGGGCGACGATCGCCGATATTTTGCACTATGCCGAGACGATCGCCGAGGAAATCGAGACAATCGAAAATCGCGAAACGCATGTGCATGAACTTAAGCAGCAGCTCGCTTTGGTGACGGACGAGTTGCTCACAGAGGCGAAAAACGTCACCGCTGTTCGGCAAACGTATGCCCGGCGCTTGATCGAGCGCATTCATCAAGAACTGAAAGACTTATACATGGACAAAACGAAATTTGACATCGTATTTGCCAAGCGCGAGGGATCGCTTGACGCCCCGTTGGTCGACGGCGTGCCGGTTAAATTTCAGGAAGACGGCATCGATGTCATCGAGTTTTACATTTCGACGAATGTCGGCGAGCCGTTGAAGCCGCTTGCCAAAGTTGCTTCCGGTGGTGAGCTGTCGCGCATTATGCTGGCGTTGAAAACGATTTTTTCCAAACATCAAGGAGTGACGTCGATTGTTTTTGATGAGGTCGACACCGGCGTCAGCGGACGCGTTGCCCAGGCGATGGCGGAAAAAATTTACCGCATCGCCAGCCAGTCGCAAGTGCTTTGCATTTCCCATCTGCCGCAAGTCGCCGCGATGGCGGACACGCACTTGTTGATCGCCAAAGAGACGGACGGAGAGCGAACAAAAACGGTCGTGAGAAAACTCGATGAAGAGGAGAAAGTGAAGGAAATCGGGCGGATGATTTCCGGTGTTGAGATGACGGAATTGACGAAGCGTCATGCGAAAGAATTGTTGGAGCTGGCGGCGAAAATGAAACATTGATTCCTGTTTCCTCTGTTTGTCGAGGGGAAGCGCATCCCTCTCAAAGCGGGCTGATTCCGCCTGCCTGTTCTGCCTTGGCGCCCGCTTTCCTTAAAGGGAGCTACGGTGTTTCATAAAGAGATAAGCAAAGAGCCGCGCGGCTGTCCGGATGCAAGTCCATCCAATTCCGGACAGCTTTTTTATCGGCGTGGCGATTATATTTTCCCCGGTTCAGGCAAAATTAAAACTGTAACCGTTTTTGTATGGTGTAGGCGGGAGCGAGGAGAGTGGACGACATTGAATAAAGAAACGGCGCGAAAAATCGCAGGAGTGCTTCTCCTTGGCGTATTGACGGCCATGGCTTTTTCCAAACCGCTGAAGGAATATTGGCAAATTCCAAAGCAGCTTGTCCTGTTTGAAGGCGATGCGGTTGAATTTCCTGCCGCTTCCCTTCCCGTGCAAGCGGCCGTCAATGACCGAAACGCTCCCGAAACGCTCAACATTGAGCGAAAAAACGGTTCTCTGTCTGTAAAGGCGAAACGCCGCGGACATGAAACGATGGTGTTGCAAGTTGCCGGAATGCCGATTAAGCAAGTGGATGTCAATGTGCTGCCGACGCTCAAAGTCATTCCCGGCGGGCAATCGATCGGTGTCAAGCTCAACACTGTCGGCGTTCTTGTCGTCGGTTACCACCTTGTCGAAACCGAAAACGGGAAAAAATCGCCGGGAGAGGCAGCCGGCATTCAAGTCGGCGACATCATTATCGGCATTAACGGCCAAAAAATCGAAAACATGAGCGACCTCTCCCCTTTCATTGAGGAGGCCGGCAAAACTGGAAAACCGCTTCATCTAAAAATTCTGCGCGATCAGCACTCCATGACGATGAAGCTCGTTCCGCTGCGAGACAAACATGACGATGTGTACCGCATCGGTCTGTACATTCGCGATTCGGCTGCCGGCATTGGGACGATGACGTTTTATGACCCTAAATCGAAAACCTATGGCGCACTTGGCCATGTCATCTCTGACATGGATACGAAAAAGCCGATTGTCGTGCAAAACGGGCAAATTATGCGTTCGACCGTTACATCGATCGAAAAAGGGACGAGCGGCAATCCAGGTGAAAAATTAGCCCGCTTTTCCGACGGTGAAGAAGTGATCGGCACGATCACCACCAACAGCCCGTTTGGCATTTTTGGCAAGCTGATCAAACCACTGCCAGCCGGACCATTCACCAAGCCGATTCCTGTCGCGCTCGCCAGCCAAGTGAAAGAAGGACCGGCAAAAATGTTGACGGTCGTGGAAAACGATAAAGTCGAACAATTTGATGTGGAAATTGTCAGCACCATTCCACAAAAATTCCCGGCAACAAAAGGGTTGGTGATCCGCGTGACCGACCCGCGCCTGTTAAAGAAAACGGGGGGGATTGTCCAAGGGATGAGCGGCAGTCCGATCATCCAGGACGGAAAACTCGTCGGTGCAGTGACGCACGTTTTCGTGAACGATCCGACATCCGGCTATGGCGTCCACATTGAGTGGATGCTGCAAGAGGCAGGCATCGATCTATACGGTAGACAAAAGAAAGCGAGCTGATCACGTCGGCTCGCTTTTTCCTGGCAGCCAACATTCGATATTCTTGTGTATATTTGTAATTTGGTGAAAGGATGAACGATTATTTATTTGATCACCATTCATCTCTTCCTGATCATCTCAAGACCAATGCGAAATGCTATGAGCGGCTTAATTGATTTTGCCATATGCATGAGGTTGCCAGTAAAAATTTTTCAAAAAGGCGGCAAAAATTTTGCTGGTTTGGCATAGATATTTGGTGAAACATCCGTTAAAATGAAATGTGTAAAGATTTTTCGACAAACGCCTCGTTTTTCAAAACGAATATTGTCTAATAAGCTCATTTTTTGTTATAATTTTTATTTCTTGAAAAATAAAAGGATTTTTTGCTGTTGCTGTCGAATGTAGGTTAACGGAATGTTACATAGCAAGAACAAGTGGGGGAGGACGATCGTTTTGAGCATTAAGGTGTGCATTGCCGATGATAACCGCGAATTGGTGACATTGCTTGACGAATACATCTCGAGCCAGCCGGACATGGAGGTAGTTGGCATGGCGTATAACGGCCAAGACTGCCTTCATATGCTTGAGGAAAAGCGGCCGGATATTTTGCTTCTGGACATCATTATGCCGCACTTGGATGGGTTGGCTGTGCTTGAGAAAGTCCGCGCAGGTTATGAGCATCAGCCGAGCGTCATTATGTTGACGGCGTTCGGCCAGGAGGATGTCACGAAAAAGGCGGTGGAACTTGGCGCTTCCTATTTTATTTTAAAACCGTTCGACATGGAGAATTTGGTCCATCATATTCGGCAAATTCATGGCAAAACGACGCCGGTCATCAAAAAACCGGCGGCTTCCGCCTATCAAGCGCGCGATAACAAGCCGAAAAACTTGGATGCGAGCATTACGAGCATCATTCATGAAATCGGCGTCCCGGCGCATATTAAAGGCTATTTGTATTTGCGTGAAGCGATCGCGATGGTGTATCACGATATCGAACTGCTTGGCTCCATTACGAAAGTGTTGTATCCGGACATCGCCAAAAAATACAATACGACGGCCAGCCGCGTCGAGCGCGCCATTCGCCATGCGATCGAAGTCGCTTGGAGCCGCGGCAACCTCGAATCGATTTCCTCGTTGTTCGGCTATACGGTGAGCGTCTCGAAGGCGAAGCCGACCAACTCTGAATTCATCGCCATGGTGGCTGATAAGTTGCGGCTCGAGCATAAAGCGTCGTAAGTAGCAATGAGAAAACGGTGCTGCATCGGCAAGACGCCCCGCGGATGGGGCGTCTTTTCTTGCGGGTGACCAAGTTCTTTGCGGTTGATATTGCGCAAAGTTGATCAACCGTATAACGGCTTGCTCCTGCTAGGGGCAGGCAAAAGCGGCACCGGCGGAATGGGCGGCTTCGCCTTCCAAAGGCAAGGCGATTAAGAAGAGCCGTTTTCTTTTTCTTTCTTCTCCAATTCAAGCAGTTTGTTCATGAGAATGTGCGGCGGCATATGCATGATCTGCTCGATCGGCACGCCGAGCGCTTTGGCCAGCTTTTGCGCTGTTTCCAGTGAAATTCTTAACGGTTGCATCATCTCACCTCATTTGTTCATAGTATTACAATAGTATAACCGACCACCGCCGGCTTCGGCCAGCTTGTTGGCTGAAGGGCGAATGAATGTGAAGGGAAGAAAACAAAATGACATTGATTTTTGCCCACCGCGGGGCGGCAGGGACACACCCGGAAAACACGATGGCGGCGTTCATCGAGGCGGAAAAAGCGGGAGCGGACGGCATTGAACTCGATGTGCAGCTCACAAAAGATGGCGAAGTAGTCGTCATTCATGACGAAACGGTCGATCGGACGACAAATGGAAACGGCTGGGTGAAAGACATGACGTACCGAGAGCTTCGCCGTTTGAACGCGGCGGCCATGTGGGACGGCAAGCATGGCCATTGTCCGATTCCGCATCTTGAGGAAGTGCTCGCTTGGTTGTCATCAACACGAATGGTGGTCAACATCGAGCTGAAAAACAGCTTGATCGCTTACGAAAAGCTCGAGCAAAAAACGATCGCCCTCGTGCGCCGCTATGGGCTTGAAAAGCGGACGATTTTGTCATCGTTCAACCATAATAGCATGCGCCTTTGCCGAAAGCTTGCACCGGAAATCGAGACGGCACTCTTGTACATCGAGCCGCTGTATGACCCATGGACGTATGTGCGGGCGATGAACGCCGACGGGGTGCATCCACACCATCGGACGGTGACGGCGGAATTTGCCGCCGAAGCGCGGCGGCGCGGGGTGGCGGTCCGCCCGTTTACGGTGAATAAGCGAAACGTGATGAAAACGATGTTTGCTTATGGCGTTGACGCCGTCTTCACCGACTACCCGCGCCAAGCGAAGCAATGGAAAGAGAAAACGCCTTAACGAGAGACGTTAAGGCGTTTTTTGGTTTGCCTTAAAATGGATGTTTTCCAATGCAATAGGCATCAACGTTCCGAGTCAAGGTGTTTTTCGTTTTCGTTGAAAACGCGCCTGCACCTTGTTTCGCTTCCGGTCGCGGTGCAGCAAAAATCCCCCGATAAACGCCAGCCCGACCGCAAACAGCGCGAGCCCGGCGAGAAATTGCAGCCATAAGGCAGAAAACAACGGCCCGCTGATGCCAAACAACGCATCGCGCATCCACTTGATGCCAAGCGCCGCTCCAAGCCCGGGAATGACTAAAATCAACAGCGCAATCATTCGCTCCATGGCGTCGCGTTCCTTTCCAAAAAGAGTGGCCTTATCGACTATCATAGCGTGTATTGCCGATTTGTCAAGGAAAGAACCGATCAAGTATGATAGAAGTGTCTGCAAAAACTGGCATAGGATAAAGCGTGGTGGACGAATATGAAGAAAGTGATCATCATTGGCGCTGACTCGCGTGGGACATCGCTGTTGAAGCTGCTCCATGGGGCATCAGGATTCGAAGTCGTGGCGGTCGTGGATGTAGATGAACACGCTCCGGGGGTGCAGCTGGCGCAAAAATGGGGGATTTCCGCCGCGAGCGACTGGCGTCCATGGATGGCCCAACCGCTTGATTTGATCATTGAAACGACAGGCAGGGCGGATGTTCTGGAAGAAATCCGCCACCGGGCGCCTGAGGGGGCGAATATTGTTCCGAGCGCGGTCGCGCAGATGATGGCCGAGCTTGTTGAGGAAAAAGAAGCCCTTATCGCCGAGTTGAAAAGTGAAGCGGCCCGGCGCGCGCTCATCTTTCATTCGGCCCATGACGGCATGATTGTCGTAGATGAATATGCTTACATTACGGATATGAATCAAAGCGCGGCGGAGCTTCTTGGAGTGGACAAAGACGAGGTGATTGGCAGACATATTTTGGATGTTTTGCCGTCAAGCGGCTTGCCGCGCGTGCTGAAAACGAGGCAGACCGAATTTCATCAGGAAGTGGAGCTGGCCAATGGAAAAAAATTGATCACCACCCGCATCCCGATCATCGATGACAATGGCAAGCTGTTTGGCGCACTCGCCGTGTTTAAAGACATTACTGAACTGGTTGCTTTGGCGGAAGAAATTACGGACTTAAAAGAAGTCCGCATGATGCTTGAAGCCATCATCCACTCGTCGGAAGAGGCGATTTCTGTCGTCGATGAAAACGGGAACGGCATTTTGATCAACCCGGCGTATACCCGGCTCACCGGCCTGACGGAGGAAGACGTCATCGGCAAGCCAGCGACGGCCGACATCGCGGAAGGGGAAAGCATGCACATGCAAGTATTGAAAACGCGCCGCCCGGTGCGCGGGGCGCGCATGAAAGTCGGTCCGAAAAATCGGGATGTCATCGTCAATGTCGCGCCGATCATCGTTGATGGCGTATTGAAAGGAAGCGTCGGCGTTATTCATGATGTGTCAGAAATTCAGCGGCTGACGGCGGAGCTCAATCGAGCGCGGCAAATCATCCGCACGCTCGAGGCGAAATATTCATTTGCGGATATTGTCGGTGAATCAGAGGAGATGAAGGTGGCGATCGAGCAGGCGAAACTGGCGGCGAAAACGCCGGCGACGATTTTGTTGCGCGGGGAATCAGGGACGGGCAAGGAGTTGTTTGCTCACGCCATTCACAACGCGAGCGACCGAAAGTATAACAAGTTTATCCGCGTGAATTGCGCGGCCATTCCGGAAACATTATTAGAAAGCGAACTGTTTGGCTATGAGGAAGGAGCGTTTTCCGGTGCGCGGCGCGGCGGCAAGCGAGGGTTGTTTGAAGAAGCAAACAACGGCAGCATTTTTCTTGACGAAATCGGCGAGCTGTCGGCCAGCACGCAGGCGAAGCTGCTCCGCGTTTTGCAGGAGCGGGAAATCGTTCGCGTCGGCGGGACGAAGCCAATCCCGATCAACGTCCGCGTCATCGCCGCCACGAACGTCAATCTTGAAAAAGCGATTGCCGAAGGTGCATTTCGCGAAGACTTATACTATCGGCTCAATCGGATGCCGATTTATATTCCGCCGCTGCGCGCCCGCAAGGAAGACATTCCAGCGCTTTGCCGGCATTTGATCCAGAAACTGAACCAAGATTACGGGCGCAACGTCGAAGGGGTGACGGATGAAGCGATGGCGAGACTGCTCGCCTACGATTGGCCCGGCAATGTCCGCGAGCTCGAAAACGTGCTCGGGCGGGCGATGATTTTTATGAAATTTCATGAGGTAATGATCGATGCGACGCATTTGCCGCCGCTCGCCGCGCCATCGGCGGCGCCGGCGCATCGAGTGGAAACGGAAGAGGAGATTCGGCCGCTTGAGGAAATGATGGGCCAATACGAAGCGGGCTTGATCGAGCAGGCGCTTCGCCGCCATCACGGCAATAAAACGGCGGCTGCCCGGGCGCTTGGCATTTCGGTGCGCAACTTATATTACAAGCTGGAGAAATACGGACTTGACAAAAATAGCACGCAATAATTTGCACACAATGAAAAATATTGCACATACCTATTTGTGAAGGTAGTGTATTTTAAAGCGCTTTCAGTTATTTTTAGTTGGCACAGTTTTTGCATGAAAAGATCATGCCGCACGATTTGCAGAAAAGGTTGGTGCAGATGATGAAGCTTGAATCGTTAGTGGAAGAAGCAAGACAAGGCCAAGGCCGGACGGTGGCCGTGGCGGCGGCGGAAGATGAAGAAGTGATCGAAGCGGTGGCGATGGCGCTTGAACACCGTCTCGGACGCTTTGTGCTCTATGGCGATCGGGAGCGGCTCGGACGGCTGTTGAAGGAAAAAGGATGCACCCGCTTTTCCGACGTCGATGTCGTTCATGCGAATTCGACCGGGCAAGCCGCGGAGCTCGCCGTGCGCGCCGTCCATTTGAACGAGGCGGATGCGTTGATGAAAGGGCATGTGCCGACAGCAACGCTGCTGAAAGCCGTCTTGAACAAAGAGTACGGGCTGCGCACCGGAAAGGTGTTGTCCCATGTCGCGGTGTTTGAAGTGCCGGCGTTTGACCGGCTTGTCATCGTCACCGATGCGGCGATGAACATCGCTCCGGATTTGGAACAAAAGGTGCAAATTGTGAACAATGCCGTCATCATCGCGCGTTCCATCGGCATCGAGCGCCCGAAAGTCGCGGCGCTGGCGGCGGTGGAGACGGTCAATCCCGCTATGCCGGCGACTGTCGACGCAGCCGCGCTCGCGATGATGCAAAAGCGGGGGCAAATCGAACATTGCCTGCTTGACGGACCGCTTGCGTTAGACAACGCGGTGTCGATGGCGGCGGCGAAACATAAGCGGATTGAAAGCCAAGTGGCCGGACAGGCTGACATTTTGCTTGTGCCGGACATTGAATCCGGCAACATGCTGTACAAGTCGCTCGTCTATTTTGCCAAAGCCAAAGTCGGCGCCGTCATCGCCGGGGCGAAGGCGCCGATCGTCTTGACATCGCGCGCCGACTCAGCGGAAAGCAAATTGTATTCGCTCGCCCTTGCCATCTGTTCAGCAGCGAAATGACAAAGAAGGAGGCCATCTGAGATGGAATTGTTCAAATATATGGAAGCTTACGATTATGAGCAAGTGCTGTTTTGCCAAGATAAAGAGTCAGGGCTGAAAGCGATCATTGCCATTCATGACACGACGCTCGGCCCGGCGCTCGGCGGGACGCGCATGTGGATGTACAATTCGGAAGAAGAAGCGCTTGAAGACGCCTTGCGCCTCGCCCGCGGCATGACGTACAAAAATGCGGCCGCCGGCCTTAATTTAGGCGGGGGCAAGACGGTCATCATCGGCGACCCGCGCAAAGATAAAAACGAGGCGATGTTCCGCGCGTTCGGCCGGTTCATTCAAGGGCTGAACGGCCGCTACATCACGGCGGAAGACGTCGGCACGACCGTTGCCGATATGGACATCATCTATCAAGAAACCGACTATGTCACCGGCATTTCGCCGGAATTCGGCTCATCCGGCAACCCGTCGCCGGCCACCGCTTACGGTGTCTATCGCGGGATGAAAGCGGCGGCGAAAGAAGCGTTCGGCAGCGATTCGCTCGAAGGAAAAGTCGTCGCCGTCCAAGGAGTCGGCAATGTCGCCTACCATTTATGCCGCCATTTGCACGAAGAAGGAGCGAAACTCATCGTTACCGACATCAACAAGGAAGCGGTGGCGCGCGCAGTCGAGGAATTCGGGGCGAAAGCGGTCGATCCGAACGACATTTACGGTGTGGAGTGCGACATTTTCGCCCCATGCGCGCTCGGCGGCATTATCAACGACCAAACGATTCCGCAGCTGAAAGCGAAGGTGATCGCCGGCTCGGCGAACAACCAGCTGAAAGAGCCGCGCCATGGCGATATGATCCATGAAATGGGCATCGTCTATGCACCGGATTATGTGATCAACGCCGGCGGTGTCATCAACGTCGCGGATGAGCTGTACGGCTACAACCGCGAACGGGCGATGAAAAAAATCGAGCAAATTTATGACAACATCGAAAAAGTGTTCGCGATCGCCAAGCGCGACAACATCCCAACGTATGTGGCCGCCGACCGGATGGCCGAAGAACGGATTGAAACGATGCGCAAAGCGCGCAGCCAATTTTTGCAAAACGGCCATCATATTTTAAGCCGCCGCCGCGCTCGCTGAAGGCGGGAAAGGGGCGGCCTTCCGCCCCGCGACGGATAATGGAGGGACAGCAACGATGCAAGAGCAGAAGTTTCGCATTTTAACGATCAATCCAGGCTCGACTTCAACGAAGATCGGCGTCTTTGAAAACGAACGGCCATTGCTGGAAAAAACGATCCGCCATGAGGCGGACGTGCTTCGGCGATATAAAACGATCGCGGACCAATATGAATTCCGCAAGCAAACGATTTTGCAAGCGCTGGATGAAGAAGGGATCAATTTATCGAAGTTGAGCGCTGTCTGCGGCCGCGGCGGGCTCCTCCGCCCGATCGAAGGCGGAACGTACCGCGTCAATGAGACGATGCTTGAAGATTTGCGGCGCGGATATTCCGGCCAGCACGCGTCCAACCTCGGCGGCATTTTGGCGCATGAAATCGCCTCAGCGCTCAACATTCCGGCGTTTATCGTCGACCCGGTCGTCGTCGACGAACTTGAGCCGATCGCCCGGATCAGCGGGTTTCCACTCATTGAGCGGCGCAGCATTTTTCACGCGCTAAACCAAAAAGCGGTCGCGCGCCGCGTCGCCAAACAGCTGGGCAAACGGTATGACGAACTCAACTTGATCGTCGCTCATATGGGCGGCGGGATTACGGTTGGCGCCCACAAGCAAGGAAGAGTGGTGGATGTCAACAACGGCCTTGACGGCGAAGGCCCGTTCAGCCCGGAGCGCGCCGGGACGGTGCCAGCCGGCGATTTGGTCGCTTTATGCTTCTCGGGCGAATACTACCGTGAGGAAGTGATGCGCATGCTCGTCGGCCAAGGCGGGCTTGTCGGCTACCTCGGCACGAACGATGCCGTCAAAGTGGAAAACATGATCGAAGCTGGTGATGAAAAGGCCAAGCTTGTGTATGAGGCGATGGCGTACCAAGTGGCGAAAGAAATCGGTGCGGCAAGCGCCGTGCTTTCCGGCAAAGTCGACGCTATCATTTTGACCGGCGGATTGGCGTACGGCAAATCGTTTGTGGAACAGATCACCCGCCGCGTCCAATGGATCGCCAATGTCATCGTCCATCCGGGCGAAAACGAACTGCAGGCGCTCGCTGAAGGCGCGCTTCGCGTTCTGCGCGGCGAAGAAGAGGAAAAAGTCTATCCAGGCGAGGTCGTTTCGCCGGTTCCGGCCCGGCGTTGATGCGGCAACGGACAGAAAGGGGAAGGCAAAATGGCAAAAGAATACGATGTCGTCATTCTCGGCGGGGGTACGGGCGGCTATGTGGCCGCCATTCGCGCCTCGCAGCTCGGGTTGAAAACGGCCGTTGTGGAAAAAGGGAAGCTTGGCGGCACATGCCTGCACGCTGGCTGCATTCCGTCCAAAGCGCTGCTCCGCAGTGCGGAAGTGTACGCGCAAACGAAAAACGGCGAGGCGTTTGGCGTCATCGCCGACGGCGTGCGCTTGGATTTCGCCAAAGTGCAGGCGCGCAAGGCAGCGATTGTTGAGCAGCTCCACAAAGGCGTGCAGCATTTGATGAAAAAAGGGAAAATCGATGTGTATGCCGGCATCGGCCGCCTGCTCGGCCCATCGATCTTTTCCCCGCTGCCAGGGACGGTGTCGGTCGAAATGAACGATGGCAGCGAAAACGAAATGCTCGTTCCGAAATTTGTCGTCATCGCCACGGGTTCGCGTCCGCGCACGCTGCCGGGGCTGGAGCCGGATGGCGAATTCGTGATGACGTCCGATGAAGCGCTGCAAATGGAGGCGCTCCCATCGTCCATCTTGATTGTCGGCGGCGGCGTGATCGGCATGGAATGGGCGTCGATGTTGAACGATTTCGGCGTGGATGTCACTGTGCTTGAGTATGCCGACCGCATTTTGCCGACAGAAGATGAAGATGTGTCAAAAGAAATGGAAAAACTGCTCCGCCGCCGCGGCGTCAACATCGTCACCGGAGCGAAAGTGCTGCCGGAAACGCTCGAGAAAAGAAACGGCGTCACGATCCAAGCGGAGCATCAAGGCGAGCGGAAAACGTTTACGGCCGACAAGATGCTTGTTTCCGTCGGGCGGCAGGCGAACATTGAGGGGATCGGCCTCGAAAACACTGAGATTGTCGTCGAGAAGGGGTATATTCAAACGAACGCGTTCGGCCAAACGAAAGAATCGCACATTTACGCGATCGGCGATGTCATCGGCGGCTTGCAGCTCGCCCACGTCGCCGCCCATGAAGGGATCGTCGCCATTGAACATTTAGCCGGGCGCAACCCAGCGCCGATTGACTATACGATGGTGCCGCGCTGCATTTACACCCGCCCGGAAGCGGCGGCGGTCGGCTTAACCGAGCAAGAAGCGAAAGCGAAAGGCTATGACGTCAAAGTCGGCAAATTTCCGTTTAAAGCGATCGGCAAGGCGCTAGTGTTCGGTGAGGCGGAAGGGTTTGTCAAATTCGTCGCCGACCGGAACACGGACGATCTGCTTGGCGTCCATATGGTCGGCCCGCACGTGACCGATTTGATTTCCGAAGCCGGGCTCGCCCGCGTGCTCGATGCGGCTCCGTGGGAAGTGGCCCATGCGATCCATCCGCACCCGACGCTGTCAGAGGCCTTGGCGGAAGCGGCGCTGGCGGTCGATGGCAAAGCTATTCATTTTTAACCGATTTCGCCGTATGCGCGCGGCGCGTGATCATTGGTTGACTATGTGAATCTAAGGGAGGTTGTTGCGATGGCGCAAAACCGTCATCAAGCACTCGGATTAAGCGATGACACGGTGTTGGAAATGTATGAAACGATGCTTCTCGCCCGCAAGCTCGATGAACGGATGTGGCTGTTAAACCGCGCCGGGAAAATTCCGTTCGTCATCTCGTGCCAAGGGCAGGAAGCGGCGCAAGTCGGCGCGGCGTTCGCTCTTGACCGGACGAAAGATTACGTCCTGCCGTACTATCGCGATATGGGCGTCGTGTTGACGTTCGGCATGACGCCGACGGAATTGATGTTGGCCGCGTTTGCCAAAGCGGAAGACCCGAACTCCGGCGGCCGGCAAATGCCGGGCCATTTCGGGCAAAAGAAAAACCGGATCGTCACCGGCTCCTCGCCTGTCACAACGCAAGTGCCGCACGCCGTCGGCTTTGCCTTGGCGGCGAAAATGGAAAAGAAAGATTTTGTCGCCTTCGTCACGTTCGGCGAAGGATCGTCGAACCAAGGCGATTTCCATGAAGGGGCGAACTTTGCCGGCGTTCATAAACTTCCAGTCATCTTTATGTGCGAAAACAACAAGTACGCCATTTCCGTGCCGATTTCCAAACAATTGGCGTGCGAAAACGTATCGGACCGCGCCGTTGGCTACGGCATGCCGGGCTATACGGTTGACGGCACCGATCCGCTCGAAGTGTACCGCGTCGTCAAGGAAGCGGCCGACCGCGCCCGCCGCGGCGAAGGGCCGACGCTCATCGAAGCGGTGACATACCGCCTGACGTCGCACTCATCGGACGACGACCACCGCGTCTACCGGACGGAAGAAGAGCTCGCCGAAGCGCGCGCCAAAGACCCGATCATCTCGTTTGCCCATTATTTAAAAGAGGTCGGTGTCTTGACGGACGCGTTAGATGAAGCCATTCAGGAGCGCGTCATGAAGGAAGTGAACGATGCCACCGACTATGCAGAAAAAGCGCCGTATGCCGAGCCGGAGCATGCGCTTCGCTACGTGTATGCTGAGGAGTAAGGGAGGGGGACTTGACGATGCCTGTGATTTCCTATATTGATGCCGTGACGATGGCCATTCGCGAAGAGATGGAGCGTGACCCGCGCGTCTTTGTGCTGGGGGAAGACGTCGGCCGGAAAGGCGGAGTGTTCAAAGCGACGCAAGGATTGTACGAGCAGTTCGGCGAAGAGCGCGTCATCGACACACCGCTCTCGGAGTCGGCGATCGTCGGCGTCGGCATCGGCGCGGCGATGTACGGTCTGCGTCCGATTGCCGAAATTCAGTTTGCCGATTTCATCATGCCGGCGGTCAACCAAATTATTTCTGAAGCGGCGCGCATCCGCTACCGCTCGAACAACGATTGGAACTGCCCGATTGTCATCCGCGCCCCGTACGGCGGCGGAGTGCATGGCGCCCTGTACCACTCGCAGTCGGTGGAAGCGATTTTTGCCAATCAGCCGGGGCTGAAAATCGTCATGCCGTCGACGCCGTACGATGTGAAAGGGCTGCTCAAAGCGGCCATTCGCGACGAAGATCCGGTGCTCTTTTTCGAGCATAAACGCGCCTACCGCCTCATTAAAGGGGAAGTGCCGGAGGATGATTATGTGCTGCCGATCGGCAAGGCGGACGTCAAGCGTGAAGGCGAGGACATCACCGTCATCACGTACGGGCTGTGCGTCCATTTTGCCTTGCAGGCGGCCGAACGCGTCGCCCAAGACGGCATTTCCGTCCATCTGCTCGATTTGCGCACCGTCTACCCGCTCGATAAAGAAGCGATCATCGAAGCGGCAAGCAAAACCGGAAAAGTGTTGCTCATCACCGAAGACAACAAAGAAGGCAGCGTCATGAGCGAAGTCGCCGCCATTATTGCGGAACATTGCCTGTTTGACCTCGACGCGCCGATTATGCGCCTCGCCGGTCCGGACGTTCCGGCGATGCCGTACGCGCCGACGATGGAAAAGTTCTTTATGGTCAACCCGGAAAAAGTGGAAAAAGCGATGCGTGAACTGGCGGCATTTTAACCTATAAACAAAAGACGTCTCCGGCCCTTCGGCAGCGGGAAAGCGCGGGATGTCGGCCAAGGTGCATCCCGCTAAAATGTCCCGAAGCCAACCCTAGGCGGCGAGGAGACGTCACGGCGGAGATATTGCAACAGAGATAGAAGACATTGCAACAGAGATAGGAGGGTATCGATGTGGCCATCGAACAATTGACGATGCCTCAGCTCGGGGAGAGCGTCACCGAAGGCACCATCAGCAAATGGCTCGTTTCCCCGGGCGACAAAGTGAACAAATACGATCCGGTCGCCGAAGTGATCACCGATAAAGTGAGCGCGGAAATTCCGTCGTCGTTTGCCGGCGTCATTCGCGAATTGATCGCCAAAGAAGGAGAAACGCTTCCGGTCGGCGCGCCGATTTGCACGATCGAAGTCGAAGGCGAAGTCGCCGCGCCAAGCTCGGAAGCGAAGCCGGCGGAGGAAGCGCCGAAAGCGGAAGACAACGCGAAGCCAGCGGCGCCGAAAAAGGCCGGCCGGGCCAACAACGGCCGCTATTCGCCGGCCGTGCTCCGCTTGGCGCAAGAACACGGCATTGACCTCGAACAAGTCGAAGGCACCGGCCTTGGCGGGCGGGTGACGCGCAAAGATTTGCTGAAGCTGATTGAGTCCGGCCAAATTCCGAAAGCGGGAGCGGCACCGGCGGCGGAACAAGCGGCGCCAAAAGCCGAGCCGCGAGCGGAACAGCCGACTCCGGCCGCCGCAACCGTTCAACCGTCTGCCGCGGCCGCACAAGCCGCGCCGCCGAAGCCAGCGCCGCCAACGATCGAAGCGGGAGCGGGCGACATCGAAATTCCGGTCACCCCGGTGCGCAAAGCGATCGCCGCCAACATGCTCCGCAGCAAACACGAAGCGCCGCACGCGTGGACGATGGTCGAAGTCGACGTCACCGACCTTGTCGCCTACCGCGATGCGATCAAAGACGAGTTCAAGCGGCGTGAAGGCTTCAATTTGACGTATTTCGCCTTCTTCGTCAAAGCGGTCGCCCAAGCGCTGAAAGAATTCCCGCAGCTGAACTCCGTTTGGGCTGGCGATAAAATCATTCAGCGCAAAGACATCAACATTTCGATCGCCGTCGCGACCGATGACGCTTTGTTCGTTCCGGTCATCAAGCACGCCGACGAAAAAACGATCAAAGGCATCGCCCGCGAAATCGCCGAACTGGCGGCGAAAACGCGCGCCGGCAAACTTCGTCCGGAGGACATGCAAGGCGGCACGTTCACCGTCAACAACACCGGCGCGTTCGGCTCCGTGCAGTCGATGGGCATTATCAACTACCCGCAAGCGGCCATTTTGCAAGTCGAAACGATCGTCAAGCGCCCGGTCGTCAAAAACGGCATGATCGCCATCCGCGACATGGTCAACTTATGCTTGTCGCTTGACCACCGCGTCTTGGACGGCCTCATTTGCGGCCGCTTCCTCGCCCGCGTCAAAGCGATTTTGGAAAACATGAACAAAGACAACACGCCGATTTATTAACGTTTCCCCCCATCGCCATCGATTAGGCGGTGGGGGTTTTTGCATGGCGCGATTTCAAACTTCTTTCACAAATGTGAGGTATAATGAGGGCAGAAACGAACGTGCGGAGGAGAAAAACGAGATGAAACGAGCGAGCGTGTGGATGCTGTTAGGTTGCTTTTTTCTGCTAAGCGGCTGTGCCCATCCGTCGTTTCCCCCGGTGGCTGATTCGCTTTCCGTCGTCATCAGCCTTGAGGTCAAAGGGGAAACGGTCACCTTTTTGAACGCGAAACATGGCGACCAGGTCGCCCGTTGGAACATCAACGAACCGTTTCAAGGTGGGGCGTTGAGCGCGGACGGCCGGACGCTGCTTTTGTACGGGCGAGATCTTGACGGCGTTTACCGGTACGACCTTGCGACCGGGAAGCCGCTGGCTGAGTGGAAAACGGGGAGCGGCATTGTGAGTGCTGCTCCATCCCCGGATGGCCGCACGTGGTTTTTTGGCGACAGCAAACATCGCGCGGTGCGCGTTGTGAGCCGGGACGGGAAAGAGATCGCCCGCCTTTCGGTCGGATGCTCCCCGATGACGCTGCTTGTCAATCGCGCTGGAACGAGGTTGTATGTGATCGATTTTCAAGACGAACGGGCGTGGATCATCGATGCGGACCGCCGCCGCGTCATCCGTTCGTTTGCCGTGCCGAAATTTGCCTTAGGTGGAGTGGTGCGCGAGCGGCAAGGGGAGCTGTGGGTCGGCGGGCACGGCAGCGGAAGCCGTGTGGAAACGAACATTCATGTCTACTCGCTGCAAGACGGCCGCTTGCTCCGGACGATCGCCGCGCCGGTGATGCCGGTCGATTTTGTTGAAACAGACCGCGGCGTGTTTGTGCTAAGCCATGGCTCGAACACGGTTTATCAGGTTTTGCCAAGCGGGAAGCGGCTTGACTCTGTCTCTGTCGGCGCCAATCCGTTTGCCATGGAAGCGGCAGGAGGCCGTTTGTATATCGCGAGTTATGACAGCGATGAAATCATCGTGGTCGATGAAGCGACGCTGCGGCCGCTCGCCCGCTGGAAGACGGGCGACGGTCCGCTGCAGCTGCTCATTCGGGAGGGACGAACATGAGCGAACGAACCATTTTAATCGTGGATGATGAAGAAGAAATGCGTCTGTTGGTCAGCATGTATTTAGAAAACGCCGGCTTTCGCTGTTTGGAAGCGGAAGATGGGGAGGAGGCGCTGGCGCTGCTTTCCCAACATTCGGTCGATGCCGTCCTGTTGGACGTTATGATGCCAAAACAGGATGGCTTCGCCGTCTGCGCCCGCATTCGTGAGCAGTCGGACGTGCCGATTTTGTTTTTGACTGCGCTTGGCGAAGAATGGGATAAAGTGAAAGGGTTCAAGCTAGGCGGCGACGATTACATCGTCAAACCGTTCAGCCCGGGAGAGCTCATCGCCCGTCTCGAGGCGGTGCTGCGCCGGGTGCGGCGCGGGCGCGAGAACGACGGGCGGCTGCAGTTTGGCGACCTCGTTATTGACGAAAAAGGACGAACCGTGACCGTTGGCAGCGAACCGGTGAAATTGACGTTGAAAGAGTTTGAGCTGTTGCTGTTTTTGGCGAAACACCGTGGGCAAGCGTTCAGCCGCGATGACTTGCTCGTCCATGTGTGGGGGTATGATTACACCGGAAACGCCCGCACCGTTGACACTCATGTGAAAACATTGCGCATGAAGATGAAAGACGCCGGTCGCCACATTCAAACCGTCTGGGGCATCGGCTACAAATTTGAGGGATGAGAAATGAAACGGCTCCGCTTAGGGCAAAAAGTATGGCTGTCGATCGGCGCCGCGGTCGTGGCGACGTTGGCGTTTTCCTTTGGCCTTTTGAATTATTTTTACCGGACGGTGTACATGAAAGAAGTCGAACGAACGTTGATCGCGGAAGGGACGAGCCTCGCCCGTGACTATCGGGGCGGGGCGATCGCTCGGGAATACCGCCGGCAAATCGAATGGTATGACGAAAAATCGACGGCCACCATCCTATTGATCGACAACCCGCGCGAACTGAGCGCCTGCTTTCCGTTTCCGGTCCACTATGACGCGCTCGTGAGCGGCCGCGACCGGGAAACGCTGCTAGCCGGGAAGCCGGTTGTCAAAACCGGCTACGAAAAGCGGTTTGGCCGCCGCGTGATGGCGGTTGTTGTTCCACTTTTGGACGGCAAGCGGCTTGAAGGAGCGATTTACTTGTATTTGCCGTTAGCCGACGTCCAAGAAGCGACGAAACGGGCAGCCGCCGCGTTTTGGCCGTTGGCCGCCGCATTCGCCGCCGCGCTTTTGGTTGTCGGCCGACGGATGGTGCGGCAAATGGTCGAGCCGCTGCAGGCGATGGAACGGGCTGCTGAGCGCATGACGGAAGGACGCTACGAAGCGGGCATCCCAGTGCGGAGTGATGATGAAATCGGACGCCTGGTGCAGGCGTTCAACCAAATGGCCGACGCCATCGCTAAAGAAGACGAGCGGAAACGCGAGTTTTTAGCGAACGTCTCGCATGAATTGCGCACACCGCTCAGCTATATGAAAGGGTACAGCGAAGCGCTCCTGGCTGGCCTTGCGAAAACGAAAGAAGAAGAAAAGGCGTACCTTCGCCTCATCCACCGCGAAACGGAACGGATGGAGCGGCTTGTCCGCGATTTGCTCGATTTGGCGCGCCTTGAAGGGCAAAGCGTGCCGCTCGAGCGCGCGCCGGTGGCGTTCGCTCAAGTGATCGAAGATGTCATCGCCATGTACGAACCGATCGCCGCGCAAAAGCGGATCAAACTGTCATGCGGGTTGGACTATGACGTCATCGTCAACGGCGACGCCGATCGGCTCGAACAAGTCGTGCGCAACTTGCTTGACAACGCCATCCGCTATACTCCGGAAGGCGGCGCGGTGACGGTGCGGCTTTCCCGCCTGTCGGAAGCAGAAGGAGAACTCGTGATCGAAGACACGGGAAAAGGCATCCCGAAAGACCAGCTCCCGCTTCTTGGCCAGCGCTTTTTCCGCGTCGACCGCGCCCGCACCCGCAAAGAAGGCGGCACCGGCTTAGGGCTGGCCATCGTCAAGCAAATCGTCGCCCTTCATGGCGGCGCCATTCAGTTCGACAGCGACCTCGGCCGCGGAACGACGGTATCTGTCCGCCTGCCGCTCGTTGGGGAAGGGGAAGAAACATACGTTCAAGACAAAGGAACGGATGGTGTATCATCAATATAAAAATTAGGAGGCAGGTGGAGGAAATGGGTTCACCAGAAAAGGAACAGGCCCCGATGACCTACAAAGAGTATGCGACATGGCCGGAAGGAAAACGGTGCGAGGTGCGGAGTGTACAGCCGTGATGACACCGTTCCCGTTCATGTATGGGAGGATTTGTTCATCGATTTGCGAAACATTTTCCAATGAACAAACGGGTTGACCTTTCCGCTAGGCGGTGATGTTGCCTAGAAGGCTGGTGATTTAATCTTGGATACGGCTTTGCAATGTCATTTCTCAACTAGAAAAACCTTGTTGCATCGGTCCTGCTTTTCGCTCATTCTCCCATTGATGAAGGGAATCAGCCGTTTTTCCCCAGCCTTCTAGGTTTCGCCAGCCGATGTCGCATTCATTTGACGGCCCAACGCAACGAACGCGGCATTGGCGGTTGATGGGGAACGTTCAGGGAACGACTCTTCGGTTGAATCATGTGGTCGGAAACAAAAGCGCACCTTCGCGGTTTTGTGCGCAGCTCCCCTTTGCCAACAGCCAGGAACAAGGTGTTTTGTTCATTGCCCAAACGCGGCCGATGTACTACAATAAACATAGAACCCGTTTTTTCCCACCAAAGCGCGGCTTCATTCGGTTGGCGTGAGGCGCCATCGGGTGTGGCTCGTTTTCAGGTGGAAAAACGAAAGCGGTTTCTTTTTTGGCAGAAAGACGCGAAAGGGGATGGGGAAATGAGCGATGTCGCGAAGATGAAGGAAGCGGCGTTTCCGGCTCCACCGATGGAGGAGTGGGAGCGGGAAGCGGAACGGTCGCTGAAAGGCAAGCCGCTCGAGCGGCTTGTGACGATGACGTACGAAAACATAGCGGTGAAACCGCTTTATACGCGCCGCGATGTAGAGGCGCTCGGCCCGCTGGAGCAGTATCCGGGCTTTGGTCAGTACGTGCGCGGGGCGCGGCCGGAAGGGTATCGGGGCGAGCCGTGGAAGGTGAGCCAAGAGATTTCGGCGGCAAGCCCGTCCGACTGGAACGAGGCGGTGAAGCATGACTTAGCGCGGGGACAGACGGAAATCCATTTCGCTCTCGGGCGGCTGCCGTTTGCCGTCGAGTCGGTTGAGGATGTGGCCGCGATGTTGGATGGCGTGCCGCTTGACCGCTATTCGCTCCGTGTGGACGCCGGGGTGCGGTCGCTTCCGTTTTTGGCGCTTTTGGCCGCTTATTTCAAGGAACGGGGCGTCCCGCTATCGAGCGTGCGCGGCGCCATTGGCATGGATCCGCTCGGCGCTTGGGCGGAACAGGGGACGCTCCCGTGTTCGCTTGAGCGGCTGTATGATGAAATGGCGGAAGTGACGAAGTGGACGACGGAACAAATGCCTGCCGTTCGCACGATTTTCGTGCGCGGCGAGCCGTACCATAACGGCGGGGCGAACGCCGTGCAGGAGCTCGCGTTTTCGTTGGCGGCGGCCGTCGAGTACATCCGCGCCGGACTGGACCGGGGCTTGACGATTGATGACATCGCGACAAGGATGCAAGTGTCACTGGCGGTCGGAGCCGACTTTTTCATGGAAATCGCCAAGCTGCGGGCGGCGCGGCGGTTGTTTGCGCAAGTGATCGAAGCGTTTGGCGGCAGCGAATCATCACGGCGCATCGAATTGCATGTGCGCACGTCGCCCTTTACAAAAACGGTGTACGATCCGTATGTGAATATGCTTCGCGCCGGAGCGGAAGCGTTTGCGGCCGTTGTCGGCGGCGCCGATGGCGTGCATGTGTCGCCGTTTGACGAAGCGATCGGGCTCGCTGATGCGTTTTCGCGGCGCATCGCCCGCAACACGCAGCTCATTTTGCTTGAAGAGGCGCATCTCGCCCAAGTCATCGATCCGGCGGGCGGCTCGTATTATGTGGAGACATTGACGGCGAACCTTTCCGAAGCAGCGTGGAAGCTGTTTCAGCAGGTGGAGGAAAAAGGCGGCATGAAACAAGCGCTTCAAGACAGCTTCGTGCAGGGGGAAGTGGAGGCGATTGCGAAGCGGCGGCTTGAGCGCGTCAAACAGCGGAAAGAAAAAATCGTCGGCACGAACGTGTACGCCAATTTGGAGGAAACGCCGATCGAAAAGCCGAAGCAAGCCGCAGTGAACATGGTGCTGCCGTTGGATGAACAGCGGGTGGCCGATATTCGCAGCACGCTTGTCGGCGGAAAGTGGATGGAAACGATGATTCGTGCGGCCCGCCGTCGAGCAACCGCTCGGGAAATGGCAGCGGCGCTGGCCGATGGGAAGGAGGCGGCGGCCATCGCGCCGATTCGCGCATGGCGTTTGGCTGAGCCGTTTGAGCAGCTGCGGAAGGCGGCCGAGGAGCATGCGGAGCGCACGGGAAGCCGGCTTTCCGTTCACTTGATCAATATCGGGCCGCTTGTCCGCCATCAGGCGCGCGCCGATTTCATCGCCGGGCTGTTTGCGGCCGGCGGGGTGGCGGCTGAGCGAAGCGACGGCTTTGCCTCGGTCGAGGAAGCGGTCGAATGGGTGCGGAACACGAACGGGACGCATTATATCGTGTGCGGCGCGGATGACGACTACCCGGGGTTCGTTCCGGCGTTGGCTGAGGGGTTCAAGCAAGCCAAGCCGAACGCGAAGCTGTATGTCGCCGGAAAACCGCCGGAAGAGCTCGAGAGAACGTACGCGGATGCGGGTGTGGATGGGGCAATTCATCTCGGTTCGAACGCGTACGATGTGATCGTGGCGTTTCTCACGGAAAGAGGGGTGGCGTTGGATGGCGAAGTACGTTGATTTTACAAAGATGACGCTTTCCGCGGCAGCGGCCGATGTGGAGGAGAAACAGTGGAGAGACGCGGTGGAGCGGCGCGTGCAAGCGTCGATCGATGAACTGTTGTTTCAGACGAACGAACACATTGCCGTGAAGCCGCTTTATACAAAGAATGACATCGATGGGCTCGATTTTCTTGATTATATGCCCGGGCTGCCGCCGTACTTGCGCGGACCGTACCCGACGATGTATGTCGTGCGGCCGTGGACAATCCGCCAATACGCCGGTTTTTCGACGGCGGAGGAAAGCAACGCGTTTTACCGGCGCAACTTGGCGATGGGGCAAAAAGGGCTGTCGGTCGCCTTTGACTTGGCGACGCACCGCGGCTATGACTCTGACCATCCGCGCGTCGTCGGCGACGTCGGCAAAGCAGGGGTCGCCATCGATTCGGTGCTCGATATGAAAATTTTGTTTGACGGCATCCCGCTCGACCAAATGTCGGTGTCGATGACGATGAACGGGGCGGTGCTCCCGATCATGGCGTTTTACATCGTCACCGCCGAAGAGCAGGGAGTGACGCAAGACAAACTGTCGGG
Source organism: Geobacillus sp. BMUD (assembly GCF_013096845.1). NCBI lineage: Bacteria > Bacillati > Bacillota > Bacilli > Caryophanales > Anoxybacillaceae > Geobacillus > Geobacillus sp. BMUD. The sequence goes on along the minus strand of NZ_SDLA01000009.1, from coordinate 22,485 downwards.
CACGATCCAAAACGATATTTTGAAAGAATATATGGTGCGCAACACGTACATTTACCCGCCGGAGATGTCGATGCGCATCATCGCCGACATTTTTGCCTATACGGCCAAATACATGCCGAAATTCAACAGCATCAGCATTTCCGGCTACCATATGCAAGAAGCCGGGGCGCCGGCTGATTTGGAGCTGGCGTATACGCTCGCGGACGGGCTTGAGTACGTGCGCACCGGCTTGAAGGCGGGCATTGACATCGATTCGTTCGCTCCGAGGCTGTCGTTTTTCTGGGCGATCGGCATGAACTACTTTATGGAAGTGGCGAAACTGCGCGCCGCGCGCCTCATGTGGGCGAAAATGATGAAAACGTTCAACCCGAAAAATCCGAAATCCCTCGCTCTAAGGACGCATTCGCAAACGTCAGGCTGGAGCTTGACCGAGCAAGATCCGTTCAACAACGTCGTGCGCACGCTCATCGAAGCGCACGCGGCGGCGATGGGGCATACGCAGTCGCTCCATACGAACGCGCTCGATGAGGCGATTGCCTTGCCGACCGATTTCTCGGCGCGCATCGCCCGCAATACGCAGCTGTACTTGCAGGAAGAGACGGGCATTTGCCGGACGATCGACCCGTGGGCTGGTTCGTATTACGTCGAGACGTTGACGAACGAACTGATGAAGCGGGCGTGGGCGCATATTGAAGAAATCGAAAGCTTAGGCGGGATGGCGAAAGCGATCGAAACCGGCATCCCGAAAATGCGCATCGAAGAAGCAGCGGCCCGCCGCCAAGCGCGCATCGATTCAGGGGTGGAAACGATCATCGGGGTGAACAAATACCGTCCGGAAAAAGAAGAGCCGATCGACATTTTGGAAGTGGACAACACCGCCGTGCGAAAGCGGCAAATCGAGCGGCTGAACGAGCTGAAGGCGACGCGCGACAACGAGCAGGTCGAAGCGGCGCTGGAGGCGATTACGAAAGCGGCGGAAACGGGCGAAGGGAACTTGCTTGAGCTCGCCGTCCAAGCCGCGCGCGTCCGGGCCACCCTCGGGGAAATTTCGTACGCCATTGAAAAAGTGGCGAAACGCCATCGCGCCGCCATCCGCTCGATCAGCGGCGTCTACAGTTCGGAATACAAAAACGAAGCGCAGCTCGAGCGGGTGAAGCGACGGGTGGAGCAATTCGCCGAACTTGAAGGGCGCCGTCCGCGCATCTTGATTGCGAAAATGGGGCAGGACGGCCATGACCGCGGGGCGAAAGTGATCGCGACCGCGTTTGCCGATTTAGGGTTTGACGTCGATATCGGCCCGCTCTTCCAGACGCCGGAAGAAACGGCGCGTCAGGCGGTCGAAAACGACGTGCACGCGGTTGGCATCAGCTCGCTCGCCGGCGGACATAAGACGCTCGTGCCGCAGCTTGTGTCGGAGCTCGAAAAACTCGGCCGCGACGATATTTTAGTCATCGTCGGCGGCGTCATCCCGCCACAAGATTACGCGTTCTTGTATGAACACGGCGCCGCCGCCATCTTCGGGCCAGGCACGGTCATTCCGGAAGCGGCGGACAAAGTGCTCGATGAAATTTACGCCCGGCTCGGCTATGAGGACGTGAGCGAATGAACGGCGAAGAGAAACGATGGGAACAGACAAGCGCCCAGAGCGCGGCTTCGGATGGGCCGCCGCGCCGCCCGGAATGGGCGGACGGCGAGAGCGCGTCGTCGTACGTGCACGCCGAACGCCCGCCGGCGCCAAAGCGGATCGTGAGGCGGAAAGAGCGGTCGGTGGACGAGTACGTCCAAGGGGTGCTCGCCGGCGACCGCACGATTTTGGCGCAGGCGATTACGTTGGTCGAAAGCAATGCGGCTCGTCATATCGATCTTGCCCAGCACGTGCTTCATGCCCTGCTCCCGCACGTCGGCCGCTCGATCCGCATCGGCATCACCGGGGTGCCGGGGGCGGGGAAAAGCACGTTCATTGAAGCGTTCGGGACGTTTTTGTGCGAACAAGGGCACCGCGTCGCCGTCTTGGCCGTCGACCCGACGAGCTCGTTGACCGGCGGCAGCATCCTCGGCGACAAAACGCGGATGGAGACGCTCGCCCGACATCCGCTTGCGTTCATCCGTCCGTCGCCATCCGGCGGGGCGCTTGGCGGCGTGCACCGGAAAACGCGCGAGACGATGATGCTGTGCGAAGCGGCCGGCTATGACATTATCCTCGTTGAGACGGTTGGCGTCGGGCAAAGCGAGTTTGTCGTCCGCGGGATGGTCGACTTTTTCCTCCTGTTGGCGTTAACCGGCGCCGGCGACGAGCTGCAAGGGATGAAGCGCGGCATCATGGAGCTTGTGGACGCCATCGTCATCAACAAGGCGGACGGCGATAATAAAGAAAAAGCGAAAGCGGCGCAAAAAGAATACAACCAGTTTCTCCATTACCTGCGCCCGGCCACGCCCGGCTGGGAGACGAAAGCGTACACGTGCTCGGCGCTGCTGGGCGAAGGGATCGCCGACATGTGGCGCGTCATCGAAACGTTCGTCGAGACGACGAAGCGATCCGGCGTCTTTTTCGACCGCCGCCGCCAGCAGCAAAAAGACTGGATGCACGCCATGATCAAAGAATATATCGAAACGCGCTTTTTCACCGACCCGATCGTGAAAGAAAAGCTTCCAATGCTCGAGAACAGCGTCATTTCCGGCGCCAAGCCGGTCACCGCCGCCGTCAAAGAGCTGATCGAGGCGTATGAGCGGAAGCGGAGCGGCGAACTATGATATGATAAAGGGAAAGCGAAGGAGGTGTCACGATGTTCCAATTTCAATTTCCACTCTATAGCGACATCGTCGAACAAGCGCGGCGCGAAGCGGTCGAAGCCGGATTTGAAGAGCTGCGCACGCCGGAAGACGTCGACGACGCGTTTCGCCGTCCGGGCACAACGCTTGTCCTCATCAACTCCGTGTGCGGCTGCGCCGGCGGCATCGCCCGTCCCGCAGCGGCCCACGCCGTCCACTACGACAAGCGTCCGGATCATTTGGTGACCGTCTTTGCCGGCCAAGACAAAGAAGCAACGGCCCGCGCGCGAGAGTATTTTGTCGGCGAGCCGCCGTCCTCGCCGTCGTTCGCTCTGCTAAAAGACGGGAAATTGTGCGCCATGCTCCACCGCCACGACATCGAGGGGCACGAGCCGGTGGCGGTCGTGCAAAAGCTGCAGGCGCTGTTTGACGAATATTGTGAGGAAGTGTGAATGGAAACACCCGAAGCCAAAGAAGGCTTCGGGTGTTTGTATGATTGGTGGAGATGATGTTCATGAACATTGGACAAAAGCAGGGGCCAATCATTGTGTTTGCTTTCGCTCCGTGTTATGATGGTTAGTAAAGCAACCAAGAAATTTGGTTATGTTTCAGGAAAGAGAGGAATAATATGGTACCATCAGATTCGATGACAAAGGAGAAGGTACCGATGGACAAACTCCCAGATGACAAGAAAAAACGTGTGAAGCGCATTGCTGTATCAAGTAAAAAACAAATTACAATCCCTAAAGATTTTTATGAGCAATTAGGAATTGGAAATGAAGTGCTGATTGAGCTAGCGGATAATGTGAAAATTTTTACGAAGAGCTGCAGCGTTATATGAAGACGAACCGAGCGCCGTTTTCGAAGGCATAGATCTATTTAAGACAATGGCTAAAGGAGAACGGTGGCATGGATGAGCAGGAATTGATTAGACTATTGCACCAGCATGCGTTTCGGTTGCTGTTGTATTTGAAAAACGTCATTGCCGCGTCGAAGCAAGTGGCGGAGTATATTGACGACATTGTCGGCGTTTACTCATGCGACGTGCTTTTTTCGCCGTGCTGAACGAGACGATCCGGCGGGAAATCGAGCGCGATGGAAAGACGATTGATGAGAACGCCTGCTCATAAAACGTGCCTCTTTTTTGTGTCTAGCACGGTCTATCCCACATGAGCGGACAGCCGTCTTTTTTTGCCCCTCCGCGGCGGTTGGGGCAGATGGGCTTCAGGATGCAGGGCGCGTGAGCCGAAGATTGTCCGTTTTTCCTTGCATCGAAAGCGCCGTCATCGGTACAATGAAGTCGGCAACCATTGGCAAAGGAGACGGCGCGATGAAAATCGGCTATCGGACGTTGAAAACGGCGGTCGGGGCGGCGCTGGCGATCGCCATCGCTCAGTTTATCGGCCTTCACAACTTCGCTTCTGCCGGCATTATCGTCATTTTGTGCGTTCAAGTGACGAAAAAGCGGTCGCTTGAGACCGCGCGGGCCCGTTTGGCGGCGTGCGTTGTCGCGATCGGGTTTGCGGCGTTGTTTTTTGCCGTCTTCGGTTACCATCCGTGGACGATCGGGCTGCTGCTGTTAGTGTTTATTCCAGTGACCGTCCGGCTGAAAGTCAACGAAGGCATTGCGACTAGCTCGGTGATCATTTTGCATTTGTATGCGGCCAAGGAGATCACATGGGAATGGGTCGTCAATGAGCTGCTGTTGGTCGCTGTCGGCATCGGGGTGGCGCTCATCGTCAACATGTACATGCCGAGCGCCGAGAAGCAGCTCAAAGAGTACCAGCGCATTGTCGAGGATTTGTTTCGCATCATTTTAAAAGAAATCGTGCGCTATTTGCGCACCAATGAGCTCGATTGGGATGGGAAGGAGCTGCCGCTTGCCGCGGAGATGCTTGAGCAGGCCAAAAAGCTAGCGATGCGCCACGCCGACAACCAACTATGGAGGAACGAAGATGAATACGTCCGCTACTTCCGCATGCGTGAGCGGCAGCTGGAAATCATCGAGCATATGCTTCCACTTGTGACGTCGCTGACGTACACGGTTGAGCAGCGGATGATGATCGCCAATTTTATCGACGAATTAAGCGACGCCATCCACCCGGGAAATACGGCCGATCGGTTTTTGCGGCGTCTTGCCGAGATGCGCGAGCAGTTTAAGGAGATGCCGCTGCCAACGACCCGCGAGCAGTTTGAAGAGCGGGCGGCGCTGTTTCATTTAGTGCGCGAATTGGAGCGATATTTAATCATCAAAAGCCAATTTCATCCCGGAAACGAACCAAAACAGCAGCGGCTTAAGGCATGATACAGGGCATATGTCCATCCGTTTTGGCGCACACTATGGCCAAACGCTCAAACAAAGGATGGACTGATGATGCGAATTTGGTTGGTCATTTGTCTGGCGATGGCTGTGGTGTTCGCGGCGCCTTTTCAGGCGGCGGCGGAGGCGAAGCCGCTTGTGATTGTGAACAAAGCGCTCAATCAACTGGCGCTCGTCCGCGACGGCCGCATCGAAGCCGTTTATCCGGTGGCAACGGGGGTGAATGCCGAACTGACGCCGGAAGGACTGTTTACCGTGACGGTGAAGGCGAAAAACCCGTATTATCGGAAAAAGAACATCCCGGGCGGAGCGCCAAACAATCCGCTCGGCACAAGGTGGATCGGCTTTAACGCGCGCGGGACGGACGGGCGCATCTACGGCATTCATGGTACGAACAACCCGGCGTCGATCGGCGGCTACGTTTCGCAAGGCTGCGTGCGCATGCACAACCGCCATGTTGAGCAGCTGTACGAACGGGTGTCGATTGGCGCCAACGTGCTCATTCTTCGCAGCAACGAATCGTTTTACGCCATTGCCAAACGATACGGCGCCGTCGAATGAAAAACGCAAGCTTCCGGTTTTGGAGCTTGCGTTTTTTACGGAGTGCGGTTAAAACCACATGCTGATGCCGGCAAGAAGCGTCGTCAGCAGCATGCAAATGAGCATCAAATAGACAATGAATTTTTGTGTTTTGCGCGACAACGGTCCGTCCTCCTTCCGTCCGCTGTTCTACGTTTATTGTAACGGCAAACAGCAGGGCGGACAAGGAAAAACAAAAAGCAGGATTTTTTGTCGAAACGGCGAATCATACATGGTTGGATGGATCATTTTGCAGCAAAGGGGTTGCAGACGATGCAAGTGAAAAAAGTCGACCATATCGGCATTGCTGTCCGCTCGATCGAGAAAGCGCTTCCGTTTTATACGGATGTGCTCGGCCTGCCGTTTCTTGGCATCGAGGAAGTCGAGTCGGAGCAGGTGAAAGTGGCGTTTTTGCAGGCCGGAGAGGCGAAACTGGAGTTGCTCGAGCCGCTGTCGCCAGAGAGCGCGGTGGCGAAATTTATCGAAAAGCGCGGTGAAGGGATCCATCACGTGGCGCTTGGCGTCGAGGACATCACCGAGCGCATCCGTGAGCTGAAGGAGCACGGCATCCGCATGATTCAAGATGCGCCGAAACGCGGCGCCGGTGGGGCGCTCGTCGCCTTCATGCATCCGAAATCGACCGGCGGCGTGTTGTATGAACTTTGCGAGCGAACGAACCAAACGGAGGGACACCGATGAGCGACATGTACGACAAAATCAACGAACTGTATGACCGCCGACGTGAGATTGAACTGGGCGGCGGCGACGAGAAAATCGAACAGCAGCACGCGAAAGGGAAGCTGACCGCGCGCGAGCGGATTGACTTGCTTTTGGACGAAGGAACGTTTGTCGAACTCAATCCGTTCATCGAGCACCGTTGCACCGATTTTGGCCTTGGGGAAAAGAAGGGGCCGGGCGATGGGGTCGTCACCGGCTACGGGAAGATCAACGGCCGCACGGTGTTTGTGTTTTCGCAAGATTTCACCGTTTTCGGTGGGGCGCTTGGGGAAATGCATGCAAAAAAAATCACGAACATCATGGATTTGGCGGCGAAAACCGGGGCGCCGGTCATCGGCTTGAACGATTCGGGCGGCGCCCGCATTCAAGAAGGGGTCTTGTCGCTGGACGGGTACGGGCACATTTTTTACCGCAACGCCATTTACTCCGGGGTTATTCCGCAAATTTCCGTCATCATGGGGCCGTGCGCCGGTGGAGCCGTCTATTCGCCGGCCATCACCGATTTTGTGTTCATGGTCGAAAAAACGAGCCAAATGTTCATCACTGGCCCGAAAGTGATTGAAGCGGTGACCGGGGAGAAAATCAGCGCCGAAGATTTAGGCGGCGCCCGCGTGCACAACACGATCAGCGGCAACGCCCACTTTGCGGCGGCGAATGAAGAGGAGGCGCTCGCCGAGGTGCGGCGGCTGCTTGGCTATTTGCCGTCAAACAATAACGAAAAGCCACCGTTTGGCCCGATTCCGGACGGGGACGACTACCGGCCCGATTTGGCCGATGTCGTGCCGATTGACGCCGTCCGCCCGTACGATGTGCGCCATGTCATCGCCCACGTCGTTGATGACGGATCGTTTATGGAAGTGCAAAAAGATTTTGCGAAAAACATCGTGATCGGCTTTGCCCGCATCAAAGGCGAGGTGGTGGGGCTTGTGTGCAATCAGCCGAAGTTTATGGCCGGGGGGTTGGACATCGATTCGTCCGACAAGGCGGCGCGGTTCATCCGTTTTTGCGATTCGTTCAACATCCCGATCATTACGTTTGAGGACGTCACCGGCTTTTTCCCGGGCGTCAAGCAGGAGCACGGCGGCATCATCCGCCATGGGGCGAAAATTTTGTACGCCTACTCGGAAGCGACGGTGCCGAAAATCACCGTCATTTTGCGCAAAGCGTACGGCGGTGCGTACGTCGCTTTAAACAGCAAATCGATCGGCGCCGATGTCGTCTATGCGTGGCCGAACGCCGAAGTGGCCGTCATGGGGCCGCAAGGGGCGGCGAACATCATTTTCGCGAGCGAAATTGAAAACAGCCCGAATCCGGAAGAAACGCGGGCGCAAAAAATTGCCGAATACCGCGAGAAATTCGCCAACCCGTACGTCGCCGCCAAATACGGCATGATCGATGACGTCATCGACCCGCGCGACACGAGAATCAAGCTCATCCAAGCGCTCGAGATGCTTCGTCATAAGCATGAAGAGCGGCCGAAGAAAAAGCATGGCAACATTCCGCTGTAAGCGATCGAAGAGGGCGTCTCCAAAAGCGATGGAGCGCCTTCTTTGTCATTACGAATGCCTATAAAATAGCAGGCAGCATTTTTCTTATGGATGGGATTGTTTTTTTCTCTTTGGCAACGAAAGACGGGGACAAGGGGTCCGCCGCCTCCTGCTCAGCGTCCAGTTTGGTGTTGGGCGAGAGATTCCGGTATACTGAAAAGGGAAACTATACATAGGAGGACGAATGCGGATGGTGAACGAGCAACGTCTTGTCGACGAATTTTTGGAGCTCGTGCAAATCGATTCGGAAACGAAGCATGAAGGTGAGATCGCCAAGGTGCTGAAACAAAAGTTTGAAGCGCTCGGCCTTGAGGTGATCGAAGACGATGCGGCCGCGAAAACAGGGCATGGCGCCGGCAACTTGATTTGCACGCTGGCGGCGACGAAAGACGGAGTCGATCCGATTTACTTCACATCCCATATGGATACGGTCGTGCCGGGCAAAGGGGTAAAACCGTCGATTCGCGATGGCTATGTCGTCACCGACGGAACGACAATTTTAGGCGCCGATGACAAAGCCGGCTTGGCGGCGATGTTGGAGGCGATTCGGGTGTTGAAAGAGCAACACATCCCCCACGGCTTGATTCAATTCGTCATCACGGTCGGGGAAGAGTCGGGGCTCGTCGGGGCGAAGGCGCTCGATCCGTCGTTGCTCAAAGCGAAATACGGCTATGCGTTGGACAGCGACGGCAAAGTCGGCAACATCGTCGTCGCCGCGCCGACGCAGGCGAAGCTGAAAGTCGTCGTGCACGGCAAAACCGCTCATGCCGGTGTGGCTCCCGAGCGCGGGGTGTCCGCCATTACGATCGCGGCCAAAGCGATCGCGAAAATGCCGCTCGGCCGCATCGATGAGGAGACGACGGCCAACATCGGCCGCTTCGAAGGCGGCACGCAAACGAACATTGTCTGCGATCGCGTCGATATTTTAGCGGAAGCCCGCTCGCTCGTCCCAGAAAAAATGGAAGCCCAAGTGGCGAAGATGAAAGAGGCGTTTGAAACGGTTGCCGCGGAAATGGGCGGTCGCGCCGATGTCGAGGTGGAGGTGATGTATCCAGGCTTTCAATTCGGAGACGGCGACCATGTTGTGGAAATTGCCAAACGGGCGGCGGCGAAAATCGGCCGGCCGTGCGAGCTGCAGCGAAGCGGCGGCGGCAGCGATGCCAATATCATTGCCGGCTTCGGCATTCCGACGGTCAACCTTGCTGTCGGCTATGAAGAAATCCATACGACGAACGAGCGGATGCCGATTGAAGAGTTGGTCAAACTGACGGAAATGGTCATCGCCATTGTCGAAGAAGTCGCCAATGCTGAGTGAGCATCCCGAGGACGGATGCTCTTTTTTCTTCGGACGCCGAAATCCGCTGAACATTCAGCCGGAATCGGCCGATAAAAAAAGCAGACACGATGTCAATCATGAGAGAGGTGACAGGGGAATGGACAAATATGTGGTCTTTCGCGTTGAGCGGGAACAGTACGCCGTTTCGATCGCGTATGTCGTCTCCATTGAAAAAATGACGGCGCCGACCGCGGTGCCCCATATGCCGGACTATATGGCCGGCGTCGTGCGCATCCGCGGCGAGCTCATGCCAGTGCTTGATATGCGGAAGCTGTTGTACGGCCGGGCCATCGAAGAAACGGACCAGACGCGCCTTGTCGTGGCTGCGGTTGATGGTTTGTCAGTGGCGTTTATCGTCGATGAGGCAAAGGAAATCGCTGATATTGAGTCTGGGGCGATTAAACCGCTTCAACTGATGTCCGCGGAGCGCACGCCGTATCTTGTCGGGATGGCGACGCAAGAGGACCGGCTGTTGACCGTGCTTGACCCGCGCGTCTTGTTTGCCCATTTGGATGAGGCGGAAGAGATTCGTGCGCAAGTGGCCGCTGCCCGAGCGGCTGCCCAAGAGAATGAGGCAATATAGGTGTTGGCCTATACCGTTTTTTCTTCCGCGCATATCCTAACCATGGAAATGAACTTCAACCGATGAAGAGGAGGCGCATTCCATGGTTCGACCGTTTGGCCCGTATCCGGGCGGCTTTTATCCGCCTTACTATGGCGGCTACGGCCACTATCCGTATGGCTACTATCCTTATTGGTACGGGGGATATGGCGGCTATCACCACTTTCCATACGGGATGCATGATGGCCACTATCCGTTTTCGCCGTACGGCTTCCCGCACTATGGAGGCTACTAAGCATGAGGGGCGTTACGCCCCTTTTCGTATGAACATGCCAAACAAAGCCCGTCTTGCCGCCCCGTTCCTAAATCGGTTTAGAAAAACTTGCAGGCAAGTGTAAACGTATGGTATGTTGTTTGATGAACAAACCAAAACGGAAAGGGACGTTGGACAATGGTGAAACAGCAAATCGGCGTCATCGGACTGGCGGTCATGGGGAAAAACTTGGCGCTCAACATCGAAAGCAAAGGCTATTCGGTGGCGGTGTACAACCGTTCGCGCGAAAAAACGGATGAGTTTTTGCAAGAAGCGAAAGGAAAAAACATTGTCGGTACATACAGCATCGAAGAATTCGTCAACGCCTTGGAAAAACCGCGGAAAATTTTGCTGATGGTGAAAGCGGGAGCGCCGACGGACGCGACGATCGAACAGCTGAAGCCGCATCTGGAAAAAGGCGATATTGTCATTGACGGCGGCAATACGTACTTTAAAGATACCCAGCGCCGCAACAAAGAGCTCGCTGAACTCGGCATTCACTTTATCGGCACAGGGGTGTCCGGCGGTGAGGAAGGGGCGCTGAAAGGCCCATCGATCATGCCGGGGGGACAAAAAGAAGCGCATGAGCTCGTACGCCCGATTTTTGAAGCCATCGCCGCCAAAGTCGACGGCGAGCCGTGCACGACGTACATCGGTCCGGACGGCGCCGGCCATTACGTGAAAATGGTGCATAACGGCATCGAATACGGCGATATGCAGCTGATCGCCGAAGCATACTTCCTGCTCAAACATGTGCTCGGCATGGACGCCGCTGAACTGCACGAAGTGTTTGCCGACTGGAACAAAGGCGAATTGAACAGCTATTTAATCGAAATCACCGCTGACATTTTCACGAAGATCGATGAAGAAACAGGAAAGCCGCTTGTTGATGTCATTTTGGACAAGGCCGGGCAAAAAGGAACGGGCAAATGGACGAGCCAAAACGCGCTCGATTTAGGCGTGCCGCTGCCGATCATCACCGAGTCGGTATTCGCCCGCTTCATCTCGGCGATGAAAGACGAGCGCGTGAAAGCAAGCAAAGTGCTGGCAGGCCCGGCGGTGAAGCCGTTTGAAGGCGACCGCGCCCACTTCATCGAAGCGGTGCGCCGCGCGCTTTATATGAGCAAAATTTGCTCATACGCCCAAGGGTTTGCGCAAATGAAAGCGGCGTCTGAGGAATACAACTGGAACTTGCGCTACGGCGACATCGCCATGATTTTCCGCGGCGGCTGCATCATCCGTGCGCAATTTTTGCAAAAAATTAAAGAGGCGTACGACCGCGATCCGGAGCTGTCGAACTTGCTCTTGGATCCGTACTTCAAAAACATCGTCGAAAGCTATCAAGACGCGCTCCGCGAAATCGTCGCCACGGCGGCGATGCGCGGCATTCCAGTGCCAGGATTCGCCAGCGCCCTCGCCTACTATGACAGCTACCGCACCGCGGTGCTCCCGGCCAATTTAATTCAAGCGCAGCGCGACTACTTCGGCGCCCACACGTACGAACGCGTCGATAAGGAAGGCATTTTCCATACGGAATGGTTGAAGTAAGCAAAAAACCCTTAGAGCCGCATGAGGTTCTAAGGGTTTTTGGCGCTTGATGAAACTTCTCTCCAACCGTTGACACTGCATGTAAGTTGCCCGACATCGTCGCCCGGCGGACCTTTCCGTTCACGCTGGGCATCTGATTACGTGCGTCGATAAATGGCATCGCCGACAATAATCGTGATTAAAGAGATCAGTATCGTCAATTTGACCGCTTTGTAGTCTAAAAAGCGCAGCACTTGTTCTTCAAACATGTAGATGAAAAAGAACATGATCATCAGCACGGCGAGAAATAAGGCAAATCGTTTTTTTCGATTCATGAAGAGAAGTTCTCCCTCTATCTCCCCTTAATATACTTACAATGAATTTTTATTGGAAAATTTTTAAAAAACAAGAGCCTTTATTCCCATTTTTAAACCTGTAGATGAGCAAATTGGCTAACATACATTGACAATTAAACAAAAAAGAGACATGAACCGGACTCCTCGGTTGGAATCGATGTACCACCAACTGCCGACAAGGAGGTCCATGCCTCATGGATCGATGAGCCGATGATCAAGGAAAGGGGACAACCTGATCTTTTTCTCCCCGGCCTTCTAGGAGACCGGGGATTTACTCGTGGATACGGCTTTGCCATCTCATTTCTCAACTAGAAAAACCTTGTTGCATCGGTCCCGATTTTCATGCGTTCCCCCATTGTTGAAGGGAATCAGCGGTTTTTCACCAGCCTTCTAGGAGACTGGTGATTAAACCGTGCATACCGCTTCCTGGCATTGTTTCTCAACTAGAAAAACCTTGCAACACTGCACACACTTATTCATCGATCAAAGGAAACCACTGTTTTTCACCAGCCTTCTAGGTGCTACATTCTGCACGAGCCCCGTTCTAAGCTCATAGCGCCTCACGAAGCAGCTGTTTGTCATAACGTACAGCCAACATGCCAAACAGCGAATAGCAGACCGTGTAAATCGCCATCACCGTCAACATCGGCGTCCACAGTTCGGTGCCGAAAAAGAACCAGCCGGAACGGACGGCAAAATAGCTGTGAGACAATCCAAGAAGCAACGGAACCCCAAAGTAGAACAGCTGTTTCTGTCGGATGCCCCTGAAAAAGTCTTTTTCGGTGAATCCGAGTTTGCGCAAAATGGTGTAATTCGGCCGCTCTTCTTCGCCGGCGCCCATTTGCTTAAAGTAAAGAATACAGCCGGAGGTGACCAAAAAGGCGAGCCCTAAAAAGGTGACAACAAACATGATCAATCCGAATGTCTGTTTTTGATGGCGGCTCATGATCAGGCGCGAATCGGCGATGGAGGAAAACTCCATGCGTTGAAACAGCTGATCAGCCCGCTCGATATTTGTTTCGTCAGTCAGGTGAATTCCGATATGCACCTTTTTCGTTTGTGGATCGGTTTCTTTTTGCAAGCGAGCAAACATCGTTTGATCGACGACGACGGTGGGCATGCCGTGCGTGAAATGGTAGTTGACGTAATAGCCTTTTTTCATCCCAAGGTAATGAAGTGGGACCATGCGGCCGTTTTCTTCTAAACGAATCGTTCCCGTTTCTTTAAACGGCAAGAATTGGCGGAGGATGTCCTGATATCCCGTCAGCACTGCTTCCCCGGGCTTGACATCGATGCGGCCTGTACTTGTGTCGCTGATCACCGATAGCGGCGCGGCGGACGGCTGAAACTGGAGCCGGCTTTGATCAGCGATGTCTAAAATCATTGAAATATCAGTCGGTGCTTCAATGACATCGATCATCGTTTCCCGATAGCGAATATCATGAGATCGCAGCGCCGCCGTAAAACGGGCGGCATCTTTTTTGTCCGTGAACGCAAAGTCGGCGGCGACGTAGTTTTGCGCGGCCTGTTCGGCTGAATAGTAGGAAATATAGCTTAACGAAATCAACCCGATCGCGATGGCCGACACGGTCGTGATGATGGTGAGCAGCAAGGCATTTGATTTGATGCGAAACATGAGCGATGACATGGAAAGCACGTCGTCGATCGACAAATAACCGCCTTTCCGCTTCCGCCATAGGTGGAAGAGAAAGCTGATCGTTCCTTTAAAAAACAAGTAGGTGCCGATGATGACCGCGCCTAAAATGAATGCCATGGCCATGAATAAGCCTTGAACGCTCTTCCAGTCGCTGCTAAACAATTTCATCGATATACCATAGCCGCTGCCGATGAGGATGATCCCGGCCATTCCCACGACCATGTTCCATACGGATACATGTTTTGCTTCGGTTGTCGATGTCGTGCGGAACAAGGATACAATCGTCTGTTTTTTGAGAAACAAGCGGTTCATCCCCATCATGAAGACATCGATCACGCTAAACACAATCAACGTTTGCACCAATGCTCGGCCCGAAAAGGAAAGAGACGCCTTGACTGGAATATCGATGATTTTAAACAAAATCATCATCAACAGCTTGGAAGCGGCAAATCCCATCCATATGCCGATGATCAACGTGCCGTAATAAAGAATGACGTTTTCGGCCGCCAGCATCAAAAAGATGTTTCGTTTCGTCATGCCGATCAACTGCAAAAGAGCGATCTCATGGCCGCGCCGTTGGATAAACAAGGCATTGGCATACAAAAGAAAGACGGCGACAATCACGATAAGAAGCACCGCGCCCGTGCGGACGGCCGCCGCCCCTTTCACTCCCCCTTTGATGGCATCAAGGGATGGGTCGTACTGCAATGTCACGAACGCGAAATACAAGGCGGAAGCAAACATCAAAGCAAACACGTACAAATAATAATGTTGGATGTTTTGTTTCAAGTTGCGGAACAAGAGTTGCTTCATGCTCATGGCCGAACACCACCTAGCACGCCTTGTGTTTGCATAATGGCTTGGAAAAACTGCTGCTGCGTTTCGGTTCCTTTGTACAGTTGCGTATACAATTGTCCGTCTTTAATAAAAACGACACGGCTTGAGAAACTGGCCGCGACCGGATCATGGGTGACCATGATGATCGTCGTCTTCCGTTGTTGATTCAGTTTTTGCAGCTTGTGCAATAAATCGGAAGCTGATTTCGAATCGAGTGCGCCGGTCGGCTCATCGGCAAAAATGATGTTCGGCTCATGGATGAACGCCCGCGCCGCGGCCGCGCGCTGTTTTTGCCCCCCAGAAATTTCGCTTGGATAGTGGTTTTGGATGTCAATAATGCCAAGTTCAGACGCCAATTCGGCAAATTTCTTTTCCGCTTCTTGCTTGGGCGTTTTCGTAATCGATAAAGGCAAAAGGACATTTTCCTTCACCGTCAGCGTGTCAAGCAAATGATACTCTTGAAAAATGAATCCGACATGGCGCTTGCGAAATTCCGCCAGCTCCCGGTCTTTCATGGCGACGATGTTGTTTCCTTTGATGAAAATCGCGCCCTCGCTCACCCGATCGATGGAGGAAAGGACGTTGAGCAGTGTCGTCTTCCCTGATCCCGACGGGCCCATGATCGCGAGAAACTCTCCTTCCTCCACGCGCAAATCAATGCCTTTGAGCACTTCTTGTTGATTTTTCTTTGTTCCGTAGATTTTGCGGATGTTGGTTGCTTCGAGTATCGTCATCTCCTGTCCCCCTCCTTCGTTTCTATCATAAACAAAATGGTTCATTTTCTCCTTTGTTTGGTCGAACAAAACAAGACAGCATGTGACAGTTTTGTCACATGCCGTGCATTCGGATCAGGTCGTTTTCCTGGGGAAATACGATGGTAAAGACCGTCCCGCGCCCCGGTGAAGATTCGACGTGAAAGTCAAGCAGAAGCGGTTGGGCGGCTTTTTTCGCCAAATACAGCCCCATCCCCGTCGCCGCTTCGTTTTGGTGTTCGGCAGTGGAGGTGAAGCCCTTGTCAAAAATGCGCGGCAAGTCCTTCGGATCAATGCCGCGGCCGAAATCTTGAATTTGCAAGTGGATATGGCCGTTTTCCAGAAAACTTTTCACGATAATGTCGCAAGACTCGCTATATTTCACCGCGTTCGTCACGATTTGCCGGATGATAAACGAAAGCCATTTGGCATCGCTGAGCACCGAGCGGACGTTCAATTGAAGATCAAAGCCGATGCCTTTTTGCATGCACCATGACTGCAACGGTTTGATTTCATTGATGAGAAGCGGTTTGAGCTCGACGTGTTCAATATATAAATCGTTTTCCATGTGAGGGAGCCGCCGCTGATGGAGCTGCTGATCAAGCAGCAAATGAATGCGCAGCCATTCGTATAGGAGCGATGATTTGGTGTTTTCCTCCTCGACTCGTTCGATCATGAGCCGCATGGCCGTCAGCGGCGTTTTCATTTCGTGAATCCATGTCAGCAGTTCATCTCTCTCTTGTTCCAACGCTGTTCGGCATACGGTCAGTTCCTGTTTCCATTGGTCCATTTGGCTGGCCATGGCGCGCTCAACGATGCGTTCGAACGGACTGGCCGCCTGGAGGCTGGAAGCGGGGTCCAAGGCAAGATGGTACGTTTGCAGCCGTTGATAAAATGCCGTTTCTTTTTTCCAACGGATGATGGCAAAGACGGCAAAGAGGATGGATGTTAAAAAGACGATATAAAGAGCGGAGGAAAAGGGAATCGTCGGATCAAGATAAGCGACAAACAGAATGAACAGCTCGAGGAACACAAAGAAGACAAGCCAGCTTTTTCGTTCCATCAAGTAGTCTTTGATCATGAGCCGATCCCCTCTTCCTTTGCCATATACCCTTGTCCCACTTTCGTTTCGATGAAACGGCCCAAGCCCAGTTCGTCAAGCTTTTTCCGCAGCCGGTTGACATTGACGGTCAGCGTGTTGTCGCTGATAAACCGTTCGTCCTCCCACAGCTGTTCGATCAGTTCTGTCCGCGTTACAATCGTGTTTTTCTTGTTCAACAGATGTTTTAAAATCAACAGTTCGTTTTTCGTCAGCTCCACCGTTCCTTGTTCATTGGTGACCGTGCTTTTGGCATAGTCGATGGTGGCGCCGCACCACGTTTGCAGGTGGATGGGGCCTGCATTGTAATCGTACACGCGCCGGAGCAGCGCCTGGATTTTCGCGATCAGCACGTCAAAATGAAACGGCTTTTGGATGTAATCATCCGCGCCAAGCTGCATGGACATGACCATGTCGGTCGGATGGTCGCGCGACGATAAAAACAAGATCGGGACGTTCGAATGCGCGCGGATTTGGCGGCACCAGTGAAATCCATCAAATTTCGGCAGCTGGATGTCAATGATGACAAGGTGTGGCTGGCAGTGTGAAAATTCCTCCATCACCCGGCTGAAATCGCGGATGCCGCAAACGTTGTATGACCATTGTTCGAGACGTTGTTTGATTTCTTGAAACAACGTGGCGTCGTCTTCAATGAGTAAAATGTTCAATTTTCTCTCACCACACTCGTTTCGATTCAACACTCTGTTTTCATTATACTTGTTTGAACGCGGGGGGAAAAGAAGCCTAGAAAGCGGGTGATTGAAGGAGCATGTTGCTTCGCCGCCTTGTTTCTCCAGTGGAGAAACCTTGTGGCATCGGCTTCTCGTTTTATGTCATCCGACGTCGGCTAGGGGCCATTGCTGTTTTTCACCGCCCTTCTAGGAGACCGGTGATTAAATCGTGCATACCGCTTCCCGGCATTGTTTCTCAAATAGAAAAACCTTGCAACACTGCACACATTTATTCATCGATCAAAGGAAACCGCTGTTTTTCACCAGCCTTCTAGAGCGGAAGATGGGAAAGCAATGAGGGACAAACATGATCATGTTCGTCGCCTTGCCACTCATGAAAAAACAGCGATTGGCGGCAGTTGGTGGGTGCGGCCGAACGGCGGGCGTATGGCAAAAAGAGCTTGAAGTGATGAACAACGATGGGCTATGATGGATATGAAGGATGGTTCAGGAATGGGCCAATAGCGGCGCTTGATTGTTTTCGCGATGCTATGCGCAAGGAATGGATCGAAGTTAGAAATCATCGTTTGACGGGGGAGTAGAATGGGAACAACATTCAGGAAAGGTTGTTTATTTTGTCTCTTCTTGTTTATCTGTCTTGTCTATGTGTCTCCTTCCGCTAAAGCGGAAGCGGCCGGACCGCGTACGCAACAGCTTCCTGGGCGCGTGCTCGATTGGGTTATGGACGATCAAAACGGGTATATTTATGCGCTCACGGAAAAAGGGACGTTATTGTTTATTGAAGCCGGCACATTGTCGATCAAAAAGCAAGAAACCGTTTCTCTGCGGGCATACAGCGCTTTATGGCGGAAATATGCCCAACGGTCGATCACTCTTCTTTTGCGGGACGGGAAGCTGTATGTGCCGTCTGAAACATCGATAGACGTTTTTGACGTCAAAACGAAACGGCTGATTCAACGAGCCCCGTATAGCGGATTGCCGTTTGGCCTGTTGGGCAACAAAATCGTCACTTTCGGAGAGCGGTACGGGCGCGGGAAGACGACGTATGAGATGTATATGTGGGATTTGGCAACGAAACGCCAAACAAGCCGGCTGATTGCTGACCCCAACTTTTCTGCCGTTTTTTCAGCGGAAAATACGTTGGTGTTCGATGAGAAGCGAGGTCTTGCTTTCATCGGCCGCAATTTTGCCATTCCTGATTTAGCGGTGTTGCGCCTGTCCGATTTGAAGGTGGTGAAGCGAGTTTCGTATCAAGGGCCGAGGGGCAGCGAGCCCACCCATCCGCTCCTCGTTGACGGAAACGATGTGTTTTTTGCGGGTCGGCGCATTGATGCCGGAAATATCAACATGGTGCACGACTGTTATAACGGCCCTGTTTTGGATGTTCAACGGACCTACGTTGTGACAAGTGAGGCGGTGTATGACCGTTACACCTCTGCCAAGGTCAGCGCACTCCCGTTCCCGACGAACTATGTGCTGATGGATGCGAAGTACAATTTGTACTTGATCAAAGAAGGGGAAAATCGAATTTACAAATATCCATTGCCGGCCGATGAGAGCTATTACGTTCCATCGTCCCATTATGCTTTCACCAATGTGCCGATTTCCCATTTGGCTTATGATTCATCGACCGGATGGTTGTATGTGTTGTCCGCTGAAGACAGCAAACTGTTTGTCATTCGCGCCAGCGACATGAAAATAGTGAAAGAAATTCATCCCGGACCGCAGCCGACGGATATAGAAATTGATGGCGGCAAGGTGTATGTTGCGCTGTCGGGAGCGACGAAGGTGGCGATTTACGACGCCAAAACCATGCGGTTTCTTGGAACGGTGCCGCTGATCGCTGCTCCGCGCACATTGGCGATCGGGGGCGGGAAAATTTTCTTCACCGACAATAGCCGCACATTGACGGGAGCGGTAGCCGTTTATGATATGAAGACGAAAAAACAATGGCGGATCCCGAAGGCATTCATCAATCCGATGATTGTGTATGACAAAAAACAAAATGTATTGTATGTCGGACAGGAAGGAACATCGGATCACGCCTTGTATGCGGTGCGGCTTTCCGATTGGCATGTTTCGGAACTGTTGTCCCTCCCTGGAGGGGACGATGCCTTTTTTATGAACGGCGGGGAGATTTTTTACGGAACGGCGCGCATCCATCCAGCCCATTCTGGCGCATTGGTGGCCGCACAATTTTCGGAGCCGCTGCGGGCGGCGAGCCGTCAATATATTATTACCAGCCGAGCCATTTATAATCGGGCAACAGGAACGAAAATCGCCGATTTGTCATCGGAAGCGTTGCTTGCAGCGGCTGGGGATGATGGAATGATCTTCACGTATCGAAACGTGGCTGCCAACCATTATTTGATTAAGCAAAAACCGTCTCGATAAACCGCCGTTGCTTGCAGAGACGGGTGCTTTGCCAGAACGGCATGGAAAAGAAGCGAACCAAAACGTGTTCACAACGTCTAGACGGGCTCGCACCTCCGCCCGTCTAGTTTTATAATGATACCATACAAGCAGTCAAGGGCGCATCAAAATGCAGTCGCCTCATGTCGTCTAGTTTTAAACGATGCCATGCAAGGATGGTGTTGAAGGCGTTCAATCACGAAAACACGTCCGTTCACAGATAGGAGGGTCGTTCCATGTCACAACAGCGCAAATCGATCATCCCCGATGGCTTTTTATGGGGCGGGGCGGTGACGTCATTTCAGACGGAAGGGGCGTGGAATGAAGGAGGCAAGGGGTTGTCGATCGTTGATGCGCGCTCGATTCCGGAAGGCCATTCCGACTGGAAAGTGGCGGTTGACTTTTACCATCGCTACAAAGAAGACATCGCTTTGTTCAAGGAGCTTGGCTTTACCGCCTACCGGACGAGCATCGCTTGGACGCGCATTTTTCCGGATGGGGAAGGGGAGCCGAATGAAGCGGGCTTGGCGTTTTATGACGCCGTGTTTGATGAATTGAGGGCGAACGGCATCGAACCGGTCATTACGCTGTACCATTTTGATTTGCCGCTGGCGTTGGCGAAGAAATACAACGGCTTTGCCTCGCGGAAGGTCGTTGACTTGTTTGAGCGGTACGCGCGCACCGTGTTTGCGCGCTACCGTGGGAAAGTGAACTATTGGCTGACGTTCAACGAACAAAACTTAGTGCTCGAACAACCGCATTTATGGGGGGCGATCTGCCCGGATGATGAAGACCCGGAAGCGTTTGCCTACCGCGTCTGCCATCACGTCTTTCTCGCCCACGCCAAGGCGGTGAAGGCGCTGCGCGAGATCGCTCCGGAGGCGAAGATCGGCGGGATGGCGACGTATTTGACAACGTATCCGGCGACATGCCGCCCGGAAGACGCTTTGGCGAACGTGCAAGCGAAAGAGCTGTTCATTGATTTCTTCTTTGATGTGTTCGCCCGCGGCGTTTATCCGCGCTATGTGACGAATCGGCTGGAGAAAAAGGGGATCCGCTTGCCGCTTGAGGCAGGCGATGAGGAATTGCTGCGCACGCAGACGGTCGATTTTTTGTCATTTAGCTACTATCAAAGCCAAATCGTCCGCCATCAGGAACAAGATGAGCGGATCATCAAAGGGCTTGCGCCGAACCCCCACTTGCCGAAGACGAAATGGGGCTGGGCGATCGATCCGCTCGGCTTGCGGATTGCCTTAAAAGACGTGTACGCCCGCTACCAGATGCCCATTTTCATCACCGAAAACGGCATCGGGCTTGAGGAGGAGCTAAACGAGAACGGCACGGTCGACGATGACGAGCGGATCGACTATATGCGCCGCCATATTGAACAAATGAAACTGGCGATCGAAGAAGGGGTCGAGGTGATCGGCTATTTGATGTGGGGAGCGACCGATCTGTTAAGCTCGCAAGGCGAGATGCGCAAGCGCTACGGCGTCATTTTCGTCAACCGCGATGATCAAAACTTGCGCGATTTGAAACGTTATAAGAAAAAAAGCTTCTACTGGTTCCAGCGCGTCATTCGCACGAATGGGGAGGTGACACACAGTTGAAATAAATTTATAAAATTTCGTAAAACTCTATATACAATTTATAAAAACTATGTATATAGGTGATAAATCGGTTTGAAATTATAACTGACATAGGTAAAGCCAAGAAAATGATTCAGGAGTTAGTAAAAGATGATCAAGACTTATAAAGTCATGCTTTTGCCAAACAATAAGCAAAGAACAAAGTTATTTGAGTGCGCAGGTGTATCCCGATGGGCATACAATTGGGCATTGGCTACACAACAAGAAAACTATAAAAATGGTGGAACGTTTTTAAACGATAGTGAATTGAGAAAAATATTGACGCAATTAAAAAAGCAGAAACAATATGATTGGCTTAATCATTATTCAAACAATATAACAAAACAAGCAATTAAAGATGCCTGTCAAGCGTACAAAAACTTCTTTGAAGGCAGGACGAAGTTTCCAAAATTTAAGTCAAAAAAGAGAAGCAAACCAAGTTTTTATCAAGATACGGCAAAAACAAAAATCACAAAAACGCATGTAAAATTGGAAAAGTTAACCACATCAAAGAAAAAGAATAGGCAGAAATTTAACTATGTTAAGTTAGCTGAAAAAGACAGAATCCCAACAGGGAGTAATATAAAATATCTCAACCCAAGAATCACGTTTGATGGAATAAACTGGTGGCTCACTGTAGGAGTAGAACAAGTCGAAAACAAAAGTCCAAATGATACTGATGGCATAGGCATCGATTTAGGGGTAAAAGATTTAGCTGTCGTTAGCAACGGGCAGAAGTTTCGCAATATAAACAAATCAAACAAAGTGAAGAAGTTGGAGAAAAGGCTGAAACGGTTGCAACGTAAGCGATCAAGGAAATATGAGAAAAATAAAATAAAAACAGAAGGAGGTGAATTCCGTTACAGAAAAACAAACAATATAAAGAAGTTGGAATTCCTTGTTCGAAAGACGTATCGAAGGCTGAAACACATCAGGCACAATTATATTCATCAAATCACTACATCTTTGGTGAAAACCAAGCCAGAGTATGTAGTCATGGAGAGCTTAAATACTCATGGAATGGTAAAGAACAGAAAGCTATCGAAAGCCGTCCAAGAACAAACATTCCACGAGTTTAAAAGGCAAATGGAATATAAGTGTGCTTGGAATGGGATCAAGTTTATACTTACCGATCGATTCTTCCCTTCGTCTAAAACTTGCAGCCATTGTGGGGCTGTAAAAGAGAAACTTTCTTTGTCAGAAAGAACGTTTATATGTGATGAATGTGGAAATCAAATAGACAGGGATGTGAACGCAAGTAGAAACTTAAAAAAATATGGTAAGTCAATAGCCTAGCACGAAAAGCGGTTATTGACATGTACCCATTCGTTAGTGGGGAATTGAAGCCTTCGGAGCACCAC
>NZ_SDLA01000099.1:0-385 GCF_013096845.1 Geobacillus sp. BMUD | reverse complement strand
GTTTATGACAACAATAATAATTTCATAACCTGTAAGGATGCGTCGGTCACGCTGAAAGACAGGCTGAATCTCGATACAAAGACGGGAGGCAAGACCTGGCATTATTATGTGCAGCAGATATTTGGCGGCAGACCGGACCCGGACCTGTTATTCAGACAACTGGTCAGTGACAGTTACAGTTATTTCTACGGCTCCAGTCAGTCTGCCAGCCAGATTATGCGCCAGAACGTCACAATAAATGCCCTGAAAGAGGGTATCACCAGTAATGCCGCCCGTAATGGTGACACCGCCAGCCTGGTGAATCTGGCCACCACGTCATCGATGGAGAAGCAACGTCTGGCGCATGTCTCTATCGGTCATGTGACAATGCGAAACCTGCCAATGG
>NZ_SDLA01000098.1:0-387 GCF_013096845.1 Geobacillus sp. BMUD | reverse complement strand
ATGGGAAGGTGCGCTACGGACTGGCTCAGGGCGTCGGATGGTCGTCGAACAGGCCCATGGTGGTGATGGTCAGGACTTCCGCCACATCGCTGCCGACGTTGGCCAGGCAATGGGTCTTGGTCGCGTCGAAGTGCACCGAGTCGCCGGCGCCGAGGGGGTACTGGCGCCCCTCGATGGTGTAGACGATCTGCCCGGACAGGACGTAGGAGAACTCGGCGCCCTCATGGGAGATCAGCTCCGACTGGTAGCCCACCGGCATGTTCATCTTGACCGCATTGATCAGGTTGCCGGGGAAGGAGCTGGACAGGCGTTCGTAGGCCAGCGGCTGGCCCTCGATGGTGTAGCGTACCCGCTCGCCTTCGTGGGAGTCGGGCTGGGGTTGTGCCG
>NZ_SDLA01000097.1:0-390 GCF_013096845.1 Geobacillus sp. BMUD | reverse complement strand
GCTCGCGTTCGGCTTGGTACAGAGCGCACATATCCACCGACCGAGGTAAGCCATGCCGATCAATGTCCTCTTCGCCGCCCACGAAAAACGCTGGGCGCAATACGAAGCCCCTTTGCGAACCGCACTGGATGCGATTGGCGTGGACTATACGTTGGCTATCGAACTTCCCCCGGCAGATGTCGACTATATCGTCTACGCGCCAAGTTCCCCTGTGCAGGACTTCACGCCTTACACACGTCTTAAAGCGGTCCTGAATCTCTGGGCAGGGGTCGAGGACGCCGTTGGCAACCCGACCCTCAAAGTGCCCTATGCCCGCATGGTCGATGACGAGGGCCTGACCCAAGGCATGGTCGAATGGGTCACAGGCCATACCCTGCGGCACCATCTTGG
>NZ_SDLA01000096.1:0-390 GCF_013096845.1 Geobacillus sp. BMUD | reverse complement strand
GAGCTACACTGTGGATGATGCGATCTATTCGGCCCTGTCGGATGGGCGTATCGCCGCGATTTTCGAAAGCTATGGCCTGACCCATCAGGCCCCCGAAAGATAGTTTTCACCGATATGTTAAGCCATTGGTCTTATATGCCCCGGGGGTCCAACCCCCTAGGCTGACCATCAAAGAAGGATCACACCCATGCATATGACCGATTCCCGCACGATTGCTGCCAGCCCCGAAGAGGTCTGGGCCGCGATCCTTGATCCTGAAGTCCTCAAGGCATGTGTGCCGGGATGCACAGAAATGAGCGGATCCGCCGATGACGGATTCGAGGCGACCGTCGTGCAGAAGGTTGGACCTGTTAAGGCGACTTTCAAAGGCACGGTCGTTCTGTCAGAGAT
>NZ_SDLA01000095.1:0-390 GCF_013096845.1 Geobacillus sp. BMUD | reverse complement strand
GGGATGTTCTTCTACCTCTGCCTGATCGTGGACATCTTCAGCCGGAAGATCGTCGGCTGGGAAGTTCATGAGCGCGAAAGCGCGGAGCTGGCGGCCACTCTGGTCCGTCAGGCGGTTCTGGCCGAGGGCTGCACCCTGCGTCCGCTGGTCTTGCACGCTGACAACGGCAGCCCGATGAAGGGCGCGACGATGAAGGTGACTATGGAGAAACTGGGCATCACCGCGTCCTACAGCCGCCCGCGCGTCAGCAATGACAACCCGTTCTCCGAGGCGCTGTTCCGCACCTGCAAATATCGCCCGGACTGGCCGAACAAGGGATTTGCCACGAAGGCCGATGCCCAAGCCTGGGTGAAATCCTTCGCCAGCTGGTATAACGGGCAGCACCTGCAC
>NZ_SDLA01000094.1:0-392 GCF_013096845.1 Geobacillus sp. BMUD | reverse complement strand
ATGTTCAGGTGACCAACCAGTCAGGGGTGCTGATTGCCGAGTTCCGGGGGCTGTCGCGGTCGATCAAGGGAACGGTGTTCGACGAAGCGTAGGGGAGGCGCTGGGCGCATGAAGGATTTGTCACCAAAACCGGGCGATCTTGACCCGATCGAACTCGCATCGATTGACGAGATCCGCGCCTTGCAACTGGACCGCCTGCGTTGGTCCCTGCGCCATGCCTATGACAACGTGCCGATGTACCGCGCCAAGTTTGATGCCGCTGGGGTGCACCCGGATGACCTGCACGACCTGTCCGATCTTGCGAGATTCCCGTTCACCCTGAAATCCGACCTTCGTGAAAATTACCCGTTCGACCTGTTTGCCGTGCCGCGCGAACAGATCGCGCGGATTCA
>NZ_SDLA01000093.1:0-393 GCF_013096845.1 Geobacillus sp. BMUD | reverse complement strand
CGGCGTGTGGGTACGCCTGTTGAAGGTGCCGTATCGCTTCCTGTATCCGGCCATCCTGGTGTTCTGCTGCATCGGCGTGTATTCAGTGTCGAACACGACGTTCGATATCTTCCAGACCGCGCTCTTCGGCTTGATCGGCTACATGTTCGTCAAGCTGCGCTGCGAACCGGCGCCCATGCTGCTCGGCTTCGTGCTTGGGCCGATGATGGAAGAGAACTTCCGCCGCGCGCTGCTGCTCTCGCGCGGGGATTTCTCCACTTTCGTTATGCGGCCGCTGTCGATGGGGCTGCTGATCGCGGCGGGCATCCTCGTCTTGCTGGTGGCGCTGCCCGCCATCAACAGAAAACGCGTGGAAGCGTTTCAAGAAGAATAAGCATGGCGACGTTGCTGCAT
>NZ_SDLA01000092.1:0-394 GCF_013096845.1 Geobacillus sp. BMUD | reverse complement strand
ATAATGGCATTTTACCTATCAAGGACTATGTCACAGTTGCGCAACAATTCCAATTGCCTTGGTTGATCGTGGAACAAGAAGCGTTCCAAAAATACGCACCTTTAGAAGCGACGGCCATCGATTATTTGCAATTAAAAGCTATCGTTGAGGAGGTTTACCAATGATCCATGTCACTGTTTGGAATGAATTTAGACACGAAAAAACAGATGAAACCGTTCAGGCAATGTATCCCGAAGGAATCCACGGACAAATCGCTGCCTTTTTGCAAGCAGATGATTTTCAAGTTCGCACAGCAACCTTGGATGAACCAGAACACGGATTAACAAACGAGGTATTAGCTGATACCGATGTGCTCGTTTGGTGGGGGCATATGGCCCATGATGAAGTACAAGAC
>NZ_SDLA01000091.1:0-394 GCF_013096845.1 Geobacillus sp. BMUD | reverse complement strand
GCCCAATGTGATCCCGACCATGAACGCAAAGAGCGTCGCCAAGGGCGCGATCTGGACCACCACCCACGCGCCTTTGACCATGCGGCTGAACACGTCGCGAGCAAGATTGTCGCCACCGAACAGATAATAGGGGTACTGGCCGTCCTCCACCCCCATAATCGCCGTTCCGGGGGGCTTGTTCTTCATGCTCGACACCTGCGACAGCGGATCATGGGTGATAATCAGATCGAAAGCCCCGAAGATGCCGGTAAACACCCAGAACATCACCAGCGCAAAGCCGATCATGCCGATGGTGCTGTCGAAAAGCTTGCCGTAAAGGCCCAGTCGCCGCTTGTAGACAAAAGAGAGGGTGAAGAGTGAGATCAGCGAAACCCAGACGGGCATGAACTGGATC
>NZ_SDLA01000090.1:0-394 GCF_013096845.1 Geobacillus sp. BMUD | reverse complement strand
CTTTATGAATTGGTACTTGTGCAAGAAATGCTCGCTCAAGGCAGCGGCGCCACCGCCTTGTCGTTCGGATGGCACGCGAGCATTCTGATGCGTCTGTTTTTACTCCGCCGCTGGCCGGAATCGACGCTCGCCCGCTTGGCCGAAGAAGTTGTCAAACGCCATGCGCTCATTAACAGCGCCCACTCCGAACGGGCAACCGGCAGCCCAGCGCGCGGCGGAAAACCTGAAACAAAAGCCGCCCTCCGCAATGGCCGCTTTGTGCTCTGCGGGCGCAAATCGTTTGCCTCGTTGGCCCCGGCGTTAGATTACGTATTGATTTCCGCCACCATCGAAGACAGCGGCGAAGTCGGCGAATTTCTCACCCCTATGTCCGCTACAGGCATGCGCATTGAGC
>NZ_SDLA01000008.1:0-128606 GCF_013096845.1 Geobacillus sp. BMUD | reverse complement strand
AGACCATGCGGTCTTCGGTGT
Organism: Geobacillus sp. BMUD; assembly: GCF_013096845.1. Taxonomy (NCBI): domain Bacteria; kingdom Bacillati; phylum Bacillota; class Bacilli; order Caryophanales; family Anoxybacillaceae; genus Geobacillus; species Geobacillus sp. BMUD. Next base: position 128,585 of record NZ_SDLA01000008.1, on the reverse strand, counting down.
TATCCGGTATTAGCTCCGGTTTCCCGGAGTTATCCCGGTCTTGCGGGCAGGTTGCCCACGTGTTACTCACCCGTCCGCCGCTGACCAAACCAGAGCAAGCTCCGATCCGGTCCGCTCGACTTGCATGTATTAGGCACGCCGCCAGCGTTCGTCCTGAGCCAGGATCAAACTCTCCAAAGAAAGTTGATTGGCTATCGCTTCAGCCGCAGCGCCAAAGGCGCCGAGCGGCCTCCGCTTTTCGAATTGTCTAGCTTCGGTCCGCCGCCGCTCGGGGTCAAATAACCTTCCCCCTCGGGGTGCAAGCACCCCTGCGGGTGAAGAACATTTGCCCGTCGCGGCGACCCGCGGACCTCCGCTTTTCGTTGCGCTTCGTTTCGTTCAGTTTTCAAGGAACAAGCTTTTGACTGTTTCCTCTCTCAAACAGCTCTTTTATGTTAGCATAACATCTTTTTCGATGTCAACTACCTTTTTTGTCTCGTATCGCTGCCCAACAACCTCTTCGATCAGCGACGCTTTTTAATATACCACCTTAACTCCAAAAATGCAACATCTTTTTTAAAAAAATTTTAGAACGCGCGGATCCCATCCTTTTCACCCTTCCCCATTTATTGGCGATCGCCAACCGACATTCATCTCCCGTCTGCTCATTGAGCGAACGCCCTGCCCATTCCTTGAGGACGAGGAGCTTCATGATGAACCTCTCCCACCTACACTTCGCTTAGAGGTGGGAGTTTCTTACTACTCGATCCACGTATGTTCTTATTTAGAAAGAAAAACATCCGATTCATCTCCCACCTACATTCCATTTCGAGGTGGGAGACTTCTCGGTGAATGTGTTAAAAAAACGGAATGAACGCCGCCGCGCGCGCATACATTTCTTCTATGGCATTGCTATGCAATTTGAAGTTTCACATCGGCAGCTTTGGCAAAGCAATTGGATCGACTGTCAGACGACATGACAACGCCGCTTTCAGCCCCATGCCCGGATCTGTGAAACGAGTGGTCGCTTCACCTTCCGCCACGCCAAGGCGCGGCGAAGAAGACGGCCGCTTGCCTCAGGCAGTCGAAATCGGCAAGCAACTGTTTTTCTAAATGAGAAGCGTTTTATACCGTTGCTGCGATCCTTTCATTAAGGAGGCATCTTCACTTTGATTCGCGTGTTATCACCAATTAACTTTGACGTTTCTAGTTCGTTTTCGCTTCCGGCCAGCGAACAACAAATCTTAGATGCTCTCGTCTCCTCGCCTCGATTATACACATACCCGAATGAGCGGCAGCTTCGATTCGAGATCGCCTTGCGCGACCGCATTGTTCGGACGGCGGTTGAGTTGGCGAAAAGCCGGGCGCGGTTTGCCATTTTCCGTTTTTCGCGCTGCAACAGCGACTTTTGGGTGCGGGACGAGCGCGGCGGCTTTCGTCTTCGCCCAGATGTCACGGCTTCCGAAGCGATCAAGGACATTTTTGTCCATAGCGAGCAATACGCGTTTGAATGCGCGACCGCGATCGTCATCGTGTTTTACAAGGCCGTGCTTGACGTAATCGATCCAGCGTCGTTCAACCGGTTGTTTGCGGATTTGTTGCTGTATGATTGGCATACCGACCGAGATCTTGGCATTCAAACAAAAAAAGATGAACACTTTCTCCCTGGAGATTGCCTCTATTTTAAAAACCCGGAATTCGATCCGTTAACGCCGCAATGGCAAGGAGAAAATGCCATTTACTTAGGCGATGGCTTGTTTTACGGGCATGGCATCGGCATTCAAACAAAGGAGGGCATCATCGCTGCACTCAATCGAAAACGAAAGCAGGGGGCAACGAAGTCTGCTTACTTGCTTTCTACTATCACGCAAGTCGATTTCGTTTATCTGTCCCAATTCGCCCGCGGCTTCGATGAATTCCGTCTGCCGATCTGCCGCCCGCCCTTTATCGTCGGAACGCTAGGGTCCGCTACGTTCTTGCACCGTTAGCGGGCCTTTTTCATTTTTCTCCCACAAATACAGAGCGATTCCTGTTAAAATAAAAATACCGCCAATCCATTGAAACGGACGGATCGGTTCGCCAAACAGCCAGTAGGCCAAGGCGGAAGCGCCGATCGGTTCAAATAAAATCGCCATCGACACGGTTGAAGCGCTGACCCATTTGACCGCCCAGTTCATCACCGAATGGCCGAGCAACGTTGGAATGACGGCGAGAGCGAGAAAACAAAGCCCATCTGTCAGCTGATATGCCGTCAGTGGAAGGCGAAACAGCATCGCGTACAGCCACAGCACCGCCGCGCTGATGCCATAGACGATATAGGTATATGTCATCAATGACAACCGTTGGCGCACCTCTTGACCGAACAGCCAATACGCCGTGACAAACGCGCATGCCAACAACGCCAATCCATCGCCGTACAGCGCTTCTCCGCTGACGCGGAAGTCTCCCCAGCTGATGAGGATGCTGCCGATAATGGCCAACACCGCGCTCCCGACCGCGCCGAGGGTCAACCGTTCGCGGAAAAACAACGCGCCGCCTGCGAAGGCAAACAGCGGCTGCAGCGTCACAAGCACGACCGAACTGGCGACGGATGTATAGTCGAGCGATTCAAACCAAAGGATAAAATGAAAGGCAAGCAAAACCCCAGAACAAAGCGAAAACAGCCAATCGCGCCGGGAGATGCCTCGGAGTTCACTTCGATGCCGGAGGAACAACGGCGTCATGATGGCCACAGCCAAAAAGAGCCGATAAAAGGCGATCACCGCGGATGGCGCCTGCGACCATTTGACGAAAATGGCCGATGTTGACACGGCAAGCGCGCCGATGAATAGAGCGGCATACGCCTTTGCTGGGCTTGGCGGCTTCATTCGTTTTCCTCCCCTTGTCTCGTCAAGCGCAGTCCCTGGCCGCCGTTTTCACGCCGGGCGAAAACAGGCGTCATCGGGCGTTTTCTTTCATTATACCATGAACGAGGTGAGAAACGATGATGTTTGATCCGTTCCTCAAACTAGGGATTTCCGCCATTCTTGGGCTGATCATTGGGCTGGAACGGGAATTGAAGCGAAAACCGGTCGGTTTGAAGACATGCCTTGTCATTTCGATTTCCAGCTGCTTATTGACGATCGTTTCGATCGAATCGGCGTACGTCTTCCCGCTTAAAGACCATATTACAATGGATCCACTTCGACTGGCGGCGCAAATTGTGTCCGGGGTCGGTTTTTTAGGAGCAGGCGTCATTTTGCGCCGCGGTAACGACAGCATCACTGGGCTGACGACCGCCGCAATCATTTGGGGGGCGGCAGGGATTGGAGTAGCGGTCGGCGCAGGTTTCTATTGGGAATCGGCGTTCGGCGTTGCCCTGCTCATTGTCAGTGTGGAACTCATTCCGTTTTTGATCAATTTTTTTGGGCCGAAGCAACTGCGCGAAAAAGAGGTGCTGTTGCAAATCACCGTAGCGGACGCCAAAAATATTACAAAGGTCATCGACCATTTAAAACAACAGGACATCAACATTAAAACGATGCGCATCAAAGATGTGGAAGAAAATGAACATTTATTGAAATTAAGAGCCGTCATTGACCAAAAGCGCTCGACCGCCGAACTTTACTACGCCATCCGCTCCATTGACGATGTCGTGCATGTTGATATTGAAAGCGGATGATGAAAAAAGGATTGCAATTGTCCGCATCGATATATATAATGGGACATGGACAGATCATCCATATCCTTTTTGGGGCATTAGCTCAGTTGGGAGAGCGTCGTGCTGGCAGCGCGAAGGTCACCGGTTCGAGCCCGGTATGCTCCATTCACACAACCCTTGCGCAGCAAGGGTTTTTATTTTCGTTTTGGGAGATGGCGATGCGCTATCCCTCCGAATCTCCCGCGAAGGTTGGGGATTGAACAAATTCCCAAAAGAAGTCTCCCGCGTCTAAACGTGAAGGGGCGCCGGCACCAGAGAAAAACCTGACTGAACCGCAAACCGTGGGGCACACGGGGATCGCTCGATTCACTTCCCGTCATGAGATGGGTCCGCTCGGGCTCTTCCGCCTATCGGCTTCATCCGTCCGGGTTGGTTTTGTATTTTTTCAGACGTTCCTCCAACTCACGGCGCGCCTGCTTGATGTCAAAGTCGTCGTCTACCGGTTGGCTGTAGTCCATCGTCAGCCAATCGGGCACGATCACGGTGCGGATCAGTTTCCACATCGTTCTGCCGCCGTCGGCTGAAGATGGAGCCGATCGCCGCTTCAGCCGTTGTTTTCGAAACGCCAACCGCGCCGCGCGCACTTCGTCTTTTTTGATAAACTTTATCGTGAACGAATGCAAATCGCCTAACAGCGCGATAACAGTCATATTATTTTTTTTGCTGAAAACGGCAAAAACCCGCATAACATGCGCGATCGTGTGCTGAAACCCATCCATTGCGGACATCCGGTTCGTGCTCAAGAGGAAGAAATGTTTTTCGAGTGGAGGGATCGTTTTTGAAACGAATGGTCATATGCTTGTTTTGTTTTCTGTTGATGTTCCCGATTTCCGCTTTTGCCCACCCTGGCGAGCTTGATGAGTTGGGCGGGCACTTCCGCGGCAGCGACTGCGTGTATTTGCTCCATGAGCCGACTGCGCTGGCAAAGCAGGCGAAAACGAAACAAGAGCTTGTCCAGCTTATTCAAACATACAACGGCAATGAACGATGCAAGCGGCATCTCACCCCAGAGCGAATCGACCTGGACGGCCATATGCTGGGGAAGAAAGAAGATCGTTCTACGTTGCGCCTTGGCCGCACCTACCCGGCTGAATTGGTCGAGTGCATCGACGGCGATACGGCGAAATTTCGCGTCAACGGCCATGTATACACGACGAGGTTTTTGTTCATTGATACGCCGGAGAGCACGATCCAAGTCGAACCGTATGGGAAAGAAGCAAGCCGGTTTACATGTTCCCGCTTACATCAAGGGAACATTTTGCTTGAGACCGATGGAGACGCGCTGTTTGACAAATACCAGCGGCTGCTCGCCTGGGTGTGGGTCGGCAAGCGCCTGCTGCAAGAAGATCTTGCCAAAGCCGGGCTGGTAGAGGATTTTTACGATTACGGCACATACAAATACGAAGCACGTGTCCGCAAGGCGTACGAGGAGGCGAAACGAACCGGAGCGGGCATGTACGGCAAGCACGCCGCTGGAGAGAGGGAACGGGCAGGGACAGAAACGCGGCCGCAGACCGGGGAAAAGACGCCCAAGACCCATCACCCGCCGGCTTTGGAGAACAAAACGCCGCACGAACGATCCGGCCGCCCGGTTCTTTATACGCTGCTTGGCCTAGCGGCGGCCGCCGCGCTCTATTGGCTCATCCGCCGGTTGACATGATCAACGCGCCTAGAAGACGGTGAGGGAATGAACATTTCGACTTGACAAGCGCTTTTCAATATAAAATCTGTTTTTTCACTGGTTGAAAACGACGGATTTGGCATAAATGACTGTTTTTCAACGCTCTTCTAGAACGCCGGCGAGGGAACGAATATCGGGCTTCGCAGCAGTGTTTTTCAAATGGAGAAACCTTACAGCGCCGCATGTTCATCCCTTTAGCTTTCTCACGAACGGATCGAGGGAATCCGTTGGGTTTCACCGGCCTTCTGGCGAAAAGAAAGAGCCTGTCCCCATCGGGCAGGCCTTTTCTTCGACGTTTTCACCTCGTTTTCTTTCTCCCTCATTGCCTCGGCAGCAGCTCTTCAATGCCGTCCGGGCCGCTTTCCATCCGCGCCGGCGACTCGCCGAGCCGGCGAAATCCGTATTTCTCAAGGCGCATGATTTGTTCGTCGGTCAAATCGGTGTACGCGACGACAGACGGCGTACCCGATGACTTGTAAATCAAATTGCCGGTCACCGGGCATTGAAACGCATCAGCGACAAATCCTTCCCCATCTTGAATCGTAAACAGCCGAATCGGCATGACGTTCATCTCGTTCCCTCTTTCCTTGGCATTGTCATGATTATCCGTGCCCCATCTGACGCCATTCTATACAAGCCGTTTGCCGACAATGACCAAGTCCCGTTCTACACCGTCCAATTCCGCCACGCGCGGAAAATATCCCCACTGTTCAAATCCGAAGCGGGCAAAAAGCCGCAAGCTCGGTTCATTATGAGCAAAAATAAAGCCAAGCAGCGTCTTGATCCCAAGCGACGGCGCTTGATCGACCGCCCGCTCGAGCAGCTTCGTTCCAAGCCCCCGGCCGCGATGCGTTTCCGCAATATAAATGCTCACTTCGGCCGTATGGCGGTACGCCGGGCGGCCGTAAAACGACTGAAAGCTGAGCCAGGCGCAAACGCGGCCCTCATCTTCGACGACCCAAAGCGGCCGGGTATATGGGTCATGGGCCTCAAACCACACCCGCCGGCTTTCGACCGACACCGGCTCCAAGTCCGCCGTCACCATCCGGCTTGGGATCGTTTCATTATAGATGCGGACGATGTGCGGCAAGTCTTCCATCGTCGCATCGCGGACCAACAATGATTCCATCCTCATCCCCACCTTTTCTCGATAAGCATTTCATTTCCAAAAACGAAAGAAGCAGGAGTATAATCATAACATATGTACTGGCAAAGAAAGGGGAAAGAGATGAAACGCCAGTTTGTGGTGTATCTTGTGTCGCTCGCCGCGTTTCTCGGCCCGTTTACGCAAACGATTTACACTCCTATTTTACCAGAAGTGCGAGAGGCGTTTGCGACTTCTTCGTTTCTCATCAACCTCACGATTTCGATTTTCACCTTTTTCCTGGCGATGATGCAAATGGTCTACGGGCCGCTCACTGACCGGCAAGGGCGGCGCACGGTGCTGCTTTGCGGCATTGGCATCTACACCGCCGCCTCGCTCGGCTGCTTTTTCTCGGCATCCATTTACGCACTTCTGTTTTTCCGCGCTTTGCAAGCCGTCGGCATCGCGGCCGGATCGGTGGTCGCCGCTACGGTCATCGGCGACTTGTTCACCGGCAAAGAACGTGGGCGAGCAATGGGGACGTTTCAAATGATGGTTTCGCTTGGTCCCGTTGTCGGACCGATAGTCGGCGGGTTTTTGGCGGAACATGTTCCATTCCACGCCGTCTTTTTGGCGCTCGTTGTCGTCGGCGGCTTGGTCGGCATCGGCAACTTTCTGTTTTTGAAAGAAACGAAACCGAAGGAAGCAGCGGCCTCCGCCCCGTTCCGCCTCGCAGATTTTGCGGCGGTGCTCCGCCACCGCGCTGGGCGGTCGATCGTTCTGCTTGGCTTTATCCAATATTACTCGTTGTATAATTTTCTCGTCTTTTTGCCCGGCATCTTGACGGATCGGTACGGCCTGTCGGCGCAAGGAAAAGGGACGGTGTATTTGGCGATGTCGTCCATGATCGTCATCGGCAGCTTCCTCGGCGGGCGCCTTCAAGGGCGCTTCCCAGAGCGGCGCATTCTATTGGCGACATCGCACTTGACCGTGCTGTCCATTTTCTTTTTCTTAGTCGTGGACCAACGCTCGCTTTCGCTGCTTGTTGCGGCCATCGCCTTGTTCGGACTGTTTTTAGGCCTTTCGCTCCCAGTGCAGACGACCGTACTGACGAACGTCTTTCAGGCAAACCGCTCGACTGCCATCGGGGTGTACAACTTTTTCCGCTATATGGGAATGGCATTCGGACCGATGGTCGGCAGCGCGCTGTTTGCTGCTGGGGGATATCCGCTCGTCTATGGAATCGATGGCGTCTTCTTTTTCGCCTGCGCCTTGCTGTTGACGGTGCACGCCGCCCGGGCGCACAACCAATCGGCCATCTGACAAAAAGAAGCCGCTTGCCCGACACTTCGTTCGGCAAGCGGCGGATTCCTCCGTCTTTCGTTCCGTCACCGTTTCATCCGATGTCTAACGACAACGTGGCATCCTGCATCGACTTTCTCCATTGTCGTTTGAAAAGCCGTTTTGTTCACGAAACAGACGGCGAACGACAACTGTTTTCTTGCGGACCACATGGACGCCTCATGCTGGAAAACGCCTCTGCTCGCCCCAATCACGCGCCGGAAACGCCAGAAGACCCTGCACTATCGGCCAAGTGTCCCTTTTTCACTCCCGCTCTTCCGTCAATTCCGAAACCGGCACGTCCCGGCGCTCACGGAGCCGACCGTCGCGCAAATGGACGGTCGCCGTCTGCTTTTCCTCATCATACCCGTCAATCCAGACCGACACGCCGTTGTAATACACCGGAATATCGGCAGGGGAAGAAACAATTTGTTTGACACGGTTCATATCCATGGCCACTGTCCCCTTTCTGTGATGTTCTGTTTCCTAGTATGGGAAAAAACAGGAATGTTTATGCAAAAACGGCGAACACTAAAAAAAGACAAAAGCAAAAGAGGGGTGGACGATGAAACCAAGGAACGTGCTGTTATCGTATTGGCGCTGGCCGCCCGTGTTTCGTCTGTTTGTCTCGGCAAGCGCGTTGATCATGCTGTTTGGCGCGCTCATGCGCTTCATTGAACCAGAGACGTTCCGCACGATGTTCGACGGCGTGTGGTGGGCGATCGTGACGGCGGCGACGATCGGCTATGGCGACATCGTCCCGAAAACGATCGCTGGAAAACTCGCTGCCATGGTACTCATCGCTCTTGGCACCGGCATCCTCACCGCTTATTTCGCTTCCGTCTCGGCCGCGGCCGCCGCCCGGGAAGCCGCTTTTACAAGCGGCCAACTCCCGTATACAGAGCGCGGCCATGCCGTAATCGTCGGCTGGAACGAGCGGGCGCGCGAGGTGCTGCTCCGCCTTGCGCGGCACGACGCCTCCATGCGCTTCGTTCTCATCGACGCCACCGTTCCATCCCACCCGCTTCCGAACGTTCCGGTTCATTTTGTTAAAGGATGGGCAAGCGACGATGCAGTGTTGGAGAAGGCCAATATTCAAGAAGCGCGGTTTTTGCTCATCACCGCCGATCCGCACAAAGCAGAAGCGGAAGCGGATAAAGATACGATTGTGACGCTGCTTGCCGCCAAAAGCCTCAACCCGTCGGTGCACGCCATCGTGGAAATCCTGACCAGCCGAAACGTGCAAAACGCCTTGCGCGCTGGGGCGGATGAGGTGATTCAGACGAATTTGCTGGCGAGTTTTGCCATGGCCGCTAGCCTTCGTTCACCGGGCGCCGCCAGCGTGTGGGAGACGGCGCTTCACCGCCTGGGCGGACAGACGCTGCGCCTTCTCGAGCCAGACGAACAGCAAATCGGCCAGCCATTCGTCGCCGTTCAACAGCAGCTGCTTAAGCAAAACGTGACGCTGCTTGGCGTCATCCAAGGGGATCACGGAGCGATTTCCGTTGCACCGGACCGTCCCATTCAACCAAGCGACCGCCTGTTTGTGCTTGTCCCTTAATCGAGCAGGCGGCGCTCCAACTCTTGAACAAGCGCCTTCCCGACGGAAATATACCGTTCGGGAACGGTCGCATCCGGGTCTTGCGGTTCGGCAAACTGGTTGAACGAGGCGCTGATGTTGCCGACATCGGCGAAATCATCGATGCCCCGTTGGTATTTATGCGCGAGCAAAAACGGCCGTCCAATCTCCACCGTCGTGCCGTGCGAATCAAGCTGCCCGTCGACCGCCCGAAACGGCACACGCAAAAACTGGTACCCCACATCATCGGCGATTTTGTAGTCGAAATAGCCGTGATCGTAGTCCCACCCGCCTCCGATCGCATATCCCATTGGTTTTAATTGCTCTTCCAAATGGTACAGCTGAAATTGTTTCCCTTCCAAACGCGATGGAATTTCAATCATGCACAATCCCTCCTCTCTTTTATCGTTTCCCGTTTGGCAAGGATTATTTGCCCACGGCAGCTTCAGACGCTTGGTGAAAAACGTCCGGGCGTTGTGCGGCCGAACGATTGACCGCACTTCCTGCATAACAAAGCGCCCCTTCCCCCGCAAAAGGGAAGAGGCGCTTTTTCCGTCGTTCCGTCCGCCGTTTTGGGCGCGGCCCGGCATGACGAACAGCGGTGAAACACGTTGTCATTTCAGCCGTTTCTCCAGTTCTTCCTTCAGCTGCTCATAGCCTGGCTTGCCCAAAAGGGCGAACATGTTCTTTTTGTATGCTTCCACTCCCGGTTGGTCAAATGGATTCACCCCGAGCAAGTAGCCGCTCATGGCGCACGCTTTTTCAAAGAAGTAGACGAGGTAGCCAAACGTGTATTCATCGAGCTTCGGCAAGGTGATGACCAAGTTCGGCACACCGCCGTCCGTATGGGCGAGCAGTGTCCCTTCGAACGCTTTCGTGTTCACGAAATCAACCGTTTTTCCCGCCAAATAGTTCAGCCCGTCGAGGTCGTTTTCTTCGGCCTCAATGATCAGCTCATGGCGCGGCTCCTCGAGTTTCAACACCGTTTCAAACAAATCGCGCCGACCTTCTTGAATGTATTGGCCGAGCGAATGCAAATCGGTCGAGAAATCGGCGGAAGCCGGATAAATGCCTTTTTGGTCTTTCCCTTCGCTTTCGCCAAACAGCTGCTTCCACCATTCGGCGAAATAGTGCAACGCCGGTTCATAGTTGACGAGCAGCTCGATCGTTTTCCCTTTGTTGTACAAAATGTTGCGGATAGCCGCGTATTGGTAAGCGGCGTTTTCCTCAAGCTCCGAGGAGCTGAAATCGTCGCGCGCTTTGGCCGCGCCTTCCATCATGGCGTCGATGTCCGCACCGCTTGCGGCAATCGGCAGCAGCCCAACCGCCGTCAACACGGAATAGCGGCCGCCGATGTCATCCGGAATGACAAACGTTTCATATCCTTCCTCATTGGCCAGCGTCCGAAGCGCCCCGCGCTTGCTGTCGGTCGTGGCGTAAATGCGGCGGCGCGCTTCCTCTTTGCCGTATTTGTCCTCAAGCAGCTTGCGGAAAATACGGAAGGCGATCGCCGGTTCGGTCGTCGTCCCCGATTTGGAAATGACGTTGATCGAGAAATCTTTCCCGTCGAGAAAATCGATGACGTCTTTCATATACGTCGAGCTGATGTTGTTGCCGACAAAAATGATTTGCGGCGTTTGCCGCTTCTCTTTCGGCAAGGCGTTGTAAAACGAATGGTGCAGCATCTCGATCGCGGCGCGCGCGCCAAGGTACGAGCCGCCGATGCCGATGACAAGCAGGACATCGGAGTCCGATTGAATGTTTTTCGCTGCTTGTTTGATGCGGGCGAATTCGTCTTTGTCATAGTCGACCGGCCAGTCGAGCCACCCTAAAAAGTCGCTCCCGACGCCGGTTTTTTCATGGAGCGAATGGTGCGCGACTTTCACGGCATCGCGCAAGTAGGTCAGTTCGTGTTCGCCAAAAAAGGCAAGCGCTTTGGAATAATCAAACCGAATATGGGTCATCCATTCCCGCCTCCCCTTCAATGTTCATTGCCTTCTTTCACTTTAGCCGAACGGACAAGGGAAATCAAGCGGCGCCCCTTCTTGGAAACGGATTCAGTTTTGACAATTTTCGCCGCCCCGGTGCCCTTTAGGCGCGCAAACTCCCACACCTCCATCATCCCGCTCGGACGCTCCTCTCGCGCCCGAGCGGCCGGCTCGGCCTATGCGAAAAGCACCGGCTCGAAACGGGTGCAACCGCCAAGCCGGCGCCCTGATCCATCATCAGCCTCACTACCGCGTCGCCCCATTACAGGGAGGCGCGCAAAATCGCGAGCACATCATCGCGGTTCAACGTTTTGAAACGGCCGAATTCGCCAAACGCCATCGCTTTATCGGCCATGAGCTCCAAATTCTCATCGCCAATGCCGTAATCCGCCAAACGCGACGGCGCCCCAAGGCTCGACCAGAACTCGCGCAGCCGCTCGATGCCTTCAAGCGCCACATCGCGTTCCGTTTTGCCGGCCGGATCGACATCAAAGACGCGCACCGCGAGCTGGGCAAAACGGCTGACATTTTCATCGAGCACATGCTTCATCCAATTCGGGAACAAAATCGCCAAGCCCCCGGCATGCGGAATGTCGTACACCGCCGAAACCGCGTGTTCAATGTTATGCGTCGCCCAGTCGCCGCGCACGCCCATTTGCAAGAAGCCGTTTAAGGCGATCGTGCCCGAGTACATGATCGTTTCGCGCAGCTCGTAGTTTTCCAAATCGTTGATCAGCTTCGGCGCCGTTTCGATCACGGTTTTCAACACCGCTTCGCACATCCGGTCTTGAAGCGGCGTGTTCGGCGTATGGTGGAAATATTGCTCAAACACATGGGACATCATATCGACAATGCCGTAAACCGTATGGTCTTTCGGAACGGTCATCGTATATGTCGGATCCAAAATGGAAAATTGGGGGAACGTAAACGGGCTGCCCCAGCCGTATTTTTCTTTCGTCTCCCAGTTCGTGATCACTGAGCCGGAATTCATCTCCGACCCGGTCGCCGCCAGCGTAAGCACGGTGCCAAACGGCAGGGCGCCGGTGACCGCCGCTTTTTTCGTGATAAAGTCCCACGGATCGCCATCAAATTTCGCGCCGGCGGCAATCGCTTTTGTGCAATCGATGACGCTGCCGCCGCCAACGGCGAGCAAAAACTCAATCCCTTCTCGCCGGCAAATGTCCACCCCTTTTCTTACGGTCGAAACGCGCGGGTTTGGCTCCACCCCCGGCAGTTCGACGACGTCAGCGCCAATCTCTCCCAACATCTTCATGACTTCCTCATACAATCCGTTTCGTTTGATGCTGCCGCCGCCATAGACAAGCAGCACTTTTCGGCCATAGCGCGGCACCTCTTCTTTGAGCCGTTCGAGTTGCCCTTTTCCGAAAATGAGTTTCGTCGGATTGCGAAAGATAAACTCTTGCATATGGACGCCCTCCTTTTCTGAATCTATTATGGCGGCGTCTGCCACCAGTTGTAAAGCCACCTGCTTGAACGGCAAACGATGCATATTTTTCACAACTGCGATTCATCCTAATAAGTGAATAAAAGAAATTTTCCAAAGGAGGCAAACAAGATGGGAGCATTGCAACGCATTGCACTGTTGTTGACGATTATTGGCGCGATTAACTGGGGACTGATTGGATTCTTTCAATTTGATCTAGTCGCTGCCATTTTCGGCGGGCAGGATTCCATTTGGTCCCGCATTATTTACAGCTTGGTCGGCATCGCCGGCTTGATCAACCTGGCGCTTTTATTTAAACCGGCCGAAGAACTTGGGCGCACCGAGCCAAAGACATCGCGCACATAATGAAACACAAAGGGACACGCACCGCTTGGCGGTGGGTGTCTTCTTTTTGCGCCTCTCCCGGCCCAAAAGCGTCATGGACTCTCGCCGCTTGGCGGCAGGGTTCTTATGGTTTCGGTCCATCTTCTTTCTTGGACTGCTCAATCCACTCGCGCAGCTTTTCCTTCAATGGGCGAAACCCCGCTCCAAGCGGCATTTTCATGCGCATATGACGCGTTTCCTTTTCCCCGGCGGGTTCAAGCGCCTTTAGAGACAGGCTCGCCCGCCTTGCCTTTCGGTCGACATCCAACACCTTGACCGTCACCTCATCGCCGACATGGACGTAGTCGCGCACGTCTTTCACAAATTGATGGGAAATTTCAGAAATATGGATCAGCCCTTGCATGCCGTCCTCAAGCTGGACGAACGCGCCATACGGCTGGATGCCTGTCACCTTCCCTTTCACGATCGCTCCTCGTTTGATCGTAGACAAGCGAAACACTCCTATTGATGAATTTCGTCTATGTTTTTGTATTATAACATAGACCGACAGCAAAACCCAAAAAAAGACGTCCCGCCAACGGCGGAACATCTCCAGTTACAGGCGCGCCAAAAACCGTTTCATTCGCTTAATGGCTTCTTGCAGCTGTTCGAGCGACGAAGCGTATGAACAGCGGATATAGCCTTCCCCGCTTGGACCGAAGACACTGCCGGGGACGACCGCTACTTTTTCTTCGATGAGCAGCCGCTCGGCAAACTGCTCCGACGTCAAACCGGTCGGCTTGATGGATGGAAAAGCGTAAAACGCGCCGCCCGGCAAATGGCACGGCAGCCCGATTTCATTGAGCGACGCGACGAAATAGTTGCGCCGACGCCGGTAGCTGCTGCGCATCTCGGCGACATCGCGCTCCCCGCTGCGAAGCGCCTCAAGCGCCCCATATTGCGCCATCGTCGGCGCGCACATCATGGCATATTGATGGATTTTCAGCATGGCCTGCAAAATGTCTTCCGGCGCCGCGGCAAACCCGAGCCGCCACCCGGTCATCGCAAACCCTTTGGAAAAGCCGGAAATCAAAATCGTCCGTCCGCGCATGCCCGAAACGGCGGCCATGCTCGTATACTCCCCTTCATACGTCAGCTCGGCGTAAATTTCATCGGCAATGACGAGCAAGTCGTGCGCCTCAGCCACACGGGCGAGCGCTTCAAGCTCCTTGCGGCTGAGCACCGTTCCGGTCGGGTTGTTCGGCGAGCAGATGATGACCGCCTTCGTCCGTTCGGTGACCGCCTGCTCCAACTGCATTGGATGAAGCTGAAACTGATCGGCGCCCGATGTCTGCACCGCCACCGGCTTTCCGCCGGCGAGCACAACAAGCGGCTCGTAGGCGACAAAACTTGGTTCGACGATGATCACTTCATCGCCCGAGTTGAGGACCGCTCTGAGCGCCAAGTCGATGGCCTGGCTCGCCCCAACCGTCACTAAAATTTCTGTCTCCGGACAGTAGTCGACATGAAACTTGCGGCGCAAATAGGCGGCGATTTCCTGGCGGAGCTCCAAAAGCCCGGCGTTTGGGGTGTAGGACGTATAGCCTTGCTCGAGCGACAAAATGCTCGCTTCGCGAATGCTCCAGGACGTGACAAAATCCGGCTCGCCGACGCCAAGCGAAATGACGCCGTCCATGCTGGAGGCAAGATCGAAAAAGCGGCGGATGCCGGATGGCTTCAAGCCTGCAACCGTTTCTGACACGTACGTTTTTCTCGTTTGCGGTTTCATGGCGACACCACGATGCGGCGATCTTGATCTCCTTGGTCAAAGACGATGCCGTCGTGTTTGTATTTTTTCAAGATGAAATGGGTCGTCGTCGAAATGACGGAATCGAGCGTGGACAGTTTTTCCGATACAAACTGGGCGATTTCCGCCATCGAACGTCCTTCGATCACGACCGATAAGTCGTAGGCGCCGGACATTAAGTACACCGATTTCACTTCCGGGAATCGGTAAATGCGCTCCGCCACCTCATCAAAGCCGACGCCGCGCTTCGGGGTCACCTTGACGTCGATCATCGCCGTCACCCCTTCGCGTCCGTCCGCCTTCCGCCAGTCAATGAGCGCCGTATATTGCACGATCACTTTCGCCTCTTCCAGCTTTCGAACCAATGCTTCCGTTTCCTCGACCGGCAAATCGATCATCTTCGCCAGCACATCGATCGGCGTTCGCGCGTCTTTTTCCAATATTTCGATAATTTCCAGCTCTTTTTCGCTCAATTTCACGCACCATCCCTCCATTCAATCGGTCGGTTTCGCCAAGCCGGCCGCCTGCCGTCATCACGGAAGCGGACAGGACGCCGCTTGCTTTACTTCAAGCAACCGGCGGGCGAGTTTGAAACAGTCGGAAAAAGGAATCAGCTCGTCAAAGGCGAATTCATATATCGACTGAATGCGTGCGGCCAACGTGCGGGCGTCTTCCGTCTCATACACCGCTTGGAGCACATCGACCGCTTCGACATCGTAGGCGTCTTTGCCAAGGCCAAACGGATCCCAGGCGCCGATCCATTCAAGAAGAAGCCGGTTCAGCTGTTGTCCGTCCATGAAGCTGGCACCTACCTTCTTTCTTGATGTATGATATACCCCATTATAAGCCATTGATTCGAAAAAAAGAAGGGAGAAGATGCAACAATGTTTCCATTTGACCGCGTCATCGACCGCCGGGGCACACTGTCGGTGAAATGGGACGACGTTCATCGCGTGTTCGGCCGCGGCGACGTCTGGCCGATGTGGGTCGCCGATATGGATTTTCCCGCGCCGAAAGAAGTGCAAGAAGCGCTGCGGCAACGGGTGGAGCACGGCGTGTTCGGCTACACCGTCATTCCCGATTCGTTGAAGGAGGCAGTCTGCCATTGGCTGGAAAACCGCCACCAGTGGACGATCGACCCGTCTTGGCTCGTCTTTGCCCACGGCGTCGTGCCGGCGGTCGCCGCCGCCATCGAAGCGTTTTCCGAACGGGGAGACGGCATCGTCGTCTTTTCCCCGGTCTACCGGCCGCTGTTTGATCTCGTCCGCCGCCATGACCGCATGCTTCTGTTCAGTCCGCTGCGCCTTGAGGAAGACTACTACGTGATCGACTGGGACGACTTGGAAGAGAAGCTGTCCAGCGCGAAGCTTCTCATCCTTTGCCATCCGCACAACCCAGGGGGCAAATCATGGACAAAAGAAGAACTCGAACGGCTCGGGGAATTGTGCCTCAAGCACGGCGTCTTCGTCCTGTCTGACGAAATCCACGCCGATTTGACATTCCCGCCAGCCTCACACACGCCGTTTGCCTCGCTCTGCCCGGAGCTGGCCGCGCAAAGCGCCACGTTCCGCGCACCGACGAAAACGTTCAACCTCGCCGGCTTGCAGGCGGCGGAAGTCATCATTCCCAACGAATCGCGGCGCCGGGCGTTCCGCCGCGTCCAGCAGCGGCACGGCTTTTTTACACTGAACACGTTCGCCATCGCTGGGGCGGAAGCGGCCTACCGCCACGGCGGGCCGTGGTTGGATGCCTTGCTCGATTACTTGCGGCAAAACATTGACACGACAGTTGCCTATTTGGCGGAACACTTGCCGCTGCTTCGCCCGGTCCGGCCACAGGCGACGTATCTTGTCTGGATCGACTGCCGCGGCCTTGGCCTGCCCGAGGCGGAGCTGAAGAAGCGTCTTTTGGAAAAAGGAAAACTCGCCGTCGAGTTCGGCAGCAAATTCGGCCAGGAAGGAGCCGGCTTCATCCGCTTGAATATCGCCTGCCCGCGCCCGACGCTCGAGGAAGGACTGCGGCGGCTGGCGACGTCGCTGCGCTAACATCGAAGAGAGCCCTTGCACCAAAAAGCGCGGCCAAGCGGATGGTGAAAGAGAAAAGAAGCAGCGCCAGGCCCGTTGCTCCGTTTCGCCATCCGGATGAACGCAGGAAGCCCAACGATCATTCCGTGCCGTTTTCTGTTTCGCCGACCATGTGAAGCAGAAGCCGTGCATCCGCCGCTTTCCCCCTTCGTCACGTGAAGCGCTGCCCCAACAATGCGAAACAGGGGCCCGCACGCGAGCCCCTGTTTCATGACGGCTTGATTTCCCCGCAAGCGATCCGCCCGCCGGCGTCTCCCGCCGGCTGGGTCATGCCGTCGTCTTTCTTGGCGTGAATGACAATCGACGTTCCGTCTTTTGTGAGCAACGAGCCTTTCTCTCCTTCTTTCAGCGTCACGTGGGGCGCCATCAGCTCGACGTTGACCGTGCCGTCATCGTTCACAATAATATTCGGCAAATCGCCGGCATGCGCTCCTTCCGGGTGGAGAAGACCGTGCTTTTTCCCATCCGGATTGTAATGACCGCCGGCCGACTGAAAATCAGGCGGTTTGCAGCTGCCGTTTTCATGGATGTGAATGGCATGCTCCCCCGGTGGGAGGCCTTCTAGGTCAAGCTTCAGCCGCACCCCTTCCGCCTGTTCGGTCAACTCGATCGTGCCGATCGAATCGCCGTCCGCATTGATCATCTCCACCTTCCGGCTCGTCGCATCCTCTTGGCCGCAGCCGGACAGCACGAGCGCCGCCGCGAACACCACACCGTACGTTTTTCGCAATACGAACCCCCTCCAGCATCACTTGTTATCCGCCAGTATTGCCGGAGGGGGGCTTGTTTATACTTCGGGCGGCTCCTTCCGTTCCTCTCGTTTTCCAAGCAGCTGTTCTTCGAGCCGCTTCGCTTCCCTTTCCTGCCGCCGGGAGATGACGATGATGAGCCGCATCGTGAACACCGCCATCAAGAAAAAGACGGCAAACGAAATTGCCGCGGGGATGTATTCACGTTTGTCTTCCGGGAAGTATAAAAACAAATTCAACACCAATGGCCACATGGCGAAAACAACCTTTCTGCCGCAAAATTGTCCATTTCCATTATAGCACAAAAAAGCCGCTGCCAACGCAGCCGGCTATAGAGCGAATTTTTTCCGCAGCTGGGTGAAATCGACCCGTTCCCCGATTGTCGGCGGTTTCGTTTTCGCCAAATATTTTTTATCGTTTTCCACCAGGCGGAAAATCGTGTAGGCCGTAAACGCGTCATCGAGCGCACAATGGGCTTTTCCGACTCCTTCGTTTCCGTACTCCTGCACCGCCTTGCGCAGGGCGGTTTGATTTTTGTTGCCGAAAAACCGTTTGTATTCCATCGCCAAATCACGGTGCTCGCCCGTGAAGGGGAATTCCACTTGCGCCGATTGGCAGTTTTCCCGGAGCACTTTCATGTCCATGCCCCCCCACGTGATGACGGTCGTCGGGCGCTCGCGGTCATATTGCCGAAGCAAAGAAACCAACTCATAAAAACTCATGCCGCGGTCGATTTGTTCTTGGGTGATGTTGAGAAACGACTTGCACCGATCGGTGAGCTGCGGAAAGCGGAGCGGCTTCACATAGGAAGAAAATTGGCCGATGATCTGATCGTCCACGACCGCGACAAGGCCGACTTCAATGATTTCTGGGCAAAACCCGGCCGGGTTCGTTTTCGTTTCCGGCATCGTAAATTCGAAATCGAGGAACAAATATTGCGGACTGTCCATTTTTCTCCCTCCTTTCCGGATGCGGCTTCGATCCGTCCTTACTATTATTATATCATGCGGGAGCAGTTGTTTATTTCTTTTTTCAGAAAATGGCGAAAAAGAGGCGAATGACGGAGGAAGCGACGGGCGCTTTGCAGAAAGAGAAAGAGGCGTTCGGGAGCGGGCCGCCCTTGCTGTTTTTTTCTTTCCGCGTCTATGATATGATGAATGAAAGGGGGCTGAGGTGATGGAAAATGTCGTCATCCATCAAATTGTCACGTTGATTTTCACCGAAGACCAACTGCGGGCATACTGGCAAAAGCAGGAATCATCCGTTCCGTTTGAGGACTTGACGGACGCGCAATATATGAAACTGGCCGAAGACATGCTCGCCCACTCCTCGCACAGCCAGCTTGAGCAGCATTTGATCGGCCGCGGGTGGCGTACAAAAGAAGAGACCGAGGGGAAAGTGATCGCCGAAGATGAATCGCGCGAAACGATCCATGTGGAAATCATCGATACCGATGCACCGGCTGAACCGTCGCGGCCAATGCTGATGGATCGGATGCGTGAAATCGCCTGCCCGCATTGCTCCTTTGCCTTTTATGTGCACAACGCCACCAGCCAGCGCTGCGACTGGACATGCCCGGCGTGCGGGAGCCGTTTTCACAGCTTGACGCCGTAACTGGAAGGGAGGAGAGCCGATGGACCATTCTGCCGCACACGTGTCAAACGTTCCGTATTATTTTGCCATTGCCGTTTTCTTGGTTACATACGCCATCATTATCTCGGAAAAAATCCACCGCGCCGTCATCGCCCTGCTCGGCGCCGCGCTCATGGTCGTTTTTGGCATCGTCGATACGGAGAAGGCGTTCACCCATCACATTGAATGGGGGACGATCACGTTATTGATCGGGATGATGATCTTAGTCGGCATCACAAGCAAATCTGGTTTTTTTCAATACATGGCCATTAAAGCGGCCAAGCTTGCCAAAGGCAGCCCGGTCCGCATTTTAGTGATGCTTTCGCTGTTGACGGGACTGCTGTCGGCGTTTTTGGACAACGTCACCACCGTCCTGCTCGTCGTGCCGGTGACGTTTTCGATTACGCGGATGCTTCACGTCAACCCGGTGCCGTACTTAATCTCCGAAGTGCTGTTGTCGAACATCGGCGGCACGGCGACCTTGATCGGCGACCCGCCGAACATTATGATCGGTTCGGCGAACAAGCATCTCGATTTCAACGCCTTTTTGTTCAACCTAACACCGATCGTCGTGTTGATCGCCATCGTCACGGTCGCGCTGCTCGCGTTCGTTTACCGCAAGCAGCTGCAAACCGATCCAGCGTTGATTCAAAAGCTGATGGAACTTCGCGATGCCGACTACATTCAAGATGCGAAGCTGATGCGCAAATCGGTCGCCGTTCTCGGACTGACGATCCTTGGCTTTATCCTTCATTCCGCCATTCATGTCGATGCGGCGGTCATCGCCATGGCGGGAGCGGTCGTGCTCATGCTCATCGCCGTGCCGGAGCATGAAATCGAGGACGTTTTTCATTCCATCGAATGGGGGACGATTTTCTTTTTCGCCGGCCTGTTCGTCTTGGT
Source organism: Geobacillus sp. BMUD (assembly GCF_013096845.1). Classification (NCBI taxonomy): domain Bacteria; kingdom Bacillati; phylum Bacillota; class Bacilli; order Caryophanales; family Anoxybacillaceae; genus Geobacillus; species Geobacillus sp. BMUD. The sequence goes on along the minus strand of NZ_SDLA01000008.1, from coordinate 108,290 downwards.
CGGCGGGCTCGTGGACATCGGCCTCATTAAAGCGCTGGCGGAAAAAACGCTCGATGTCACCGGCGGCGATATTTCCACGGCCGCCTATTTCATCCTTTGGCTGTCCGGCATCGCTTCAGCGACGATCGATAATATTCCGTTTGTGGCGACGATGATCCCGCTCATTCAAGATATGGCTGTCGGCATGGGCTTATCCCCGGACTCCCCGCAGATCGACGTGCTTTGGTGGGCCTTGTCACTCGGCGCCTGCCTCGGCGGAAACGGAACGCTCATCGGCGCCTCAGCCAACGTCATTGTCGCCGGCATCGCTTCGCGCGAAGGGCATGGATTTACGTACATGGACTTTTTGAAAATCGGGGCGCCGCTCACGCTCATTGCCTTGCTTTTGTCGCACGGCTATTTGTGGCTGCGCTATTTATAACAAACGGAAGGAGCGAAATCGAAATGATGATTTCGCTCCTTTTTTGATGTTCGCACATATCGTAATATCGATTCCATTTTTGGAAAGGAGGCTCAAGCGGCCATGTTCGCTTATTTCCCGCGGATGCCGGCCGGCCCGTATCCACCGATCGACCCAGCGCTCTTTTCCCAGTCCGCCGCCACGGCGCAGACGCTGATGAACGATGCCGCCGCTGTTTTAAAAAAACTGGCCGAATCGCGCTCGTTTGCCGCCTCGGTCATGTCGGCCGCCCAAGAAGGAAAAACGGATGAAGTGAAGCGCCTGATCCGTTCGCTTGGCATCCGCTCGCAAACCGAGGTGTATTTCAATCCCGACGGCATCCGCCTGACGCTCTCGCCGCCGCCCGGCGCGTTCCCGTGCTGCCAGCTTGTTGTCGGCTTGCGCTGGAATGTGTTTCCGCCCTTTAGCGGGTAAACCTTCCCCCAATGAGTGGCAATGACTTCTTCACCAACACGGCGAGCGATGGCCATCTTTTTTCTCGCCATCGCCCGTCGTTCGTCCTCTCTTAGACACCCATACTTTCGTCCATCCGCGCTCCCGCCTTCACGCATTGCCGTTTTCATCCATGGGCTGCCGTTCGCCAATTTCGGCCGGAGTGCGCAAATCGTAGCCATCATCATTTTTGCTCGTATGGATGATGTCTTCGTTCGCTCCGATTTTGCTCGCCCGCTTCAGCTCCTCATCCGGCACAAACCGCTCCATCGCGATCCCCCTTTCGTTTCTTGCGTCCTTGTCGGCTTTGATTCGTTTTTCGCGACAGCTTAGAGGGGCAGTGATTTCGTACAACATACTGCTATTCCATCGGTTTCTCAGTTCGAGAAGCCTGGCGAAATCAGCGTTCTTTTTTTGGCGAAATGCCGCTGAGTTGCTCGTGGCAGCCGTTTTTCACCGGCCTTTTCGGGCAGCCCTTTTGCTTAGCATGCCCCGCCGCTCATCCCATCATTCCCGGAAAAAGAGGATTGACAGCCTAGCGGTTGTTCGGTACGATTTTGTTAACGAACAAAAAAAGGGGGTTTACATATGAGCGAACAACGCACTTTGCTTCGACCGATTGACATGACGCTCGCCGCCATGTTCGTCGCCTTGATGGCGATCGGGGCGAACATTACGTCATGGGCGCCGTTTCTTGTCGTTGGCGGTGTTCCCATTACACTGCAAACGTTTTTTTGTGTGCTCGCCGGTGCCGTATTAGGGCGGCGGCTCGGGGCGGTGGCGATGATCGTCTACATGCTCGTCGGCCTCGCGGGCGTTCCAGTGTTTGCGAAATTCAGCGGCGGATTGTCAATGATTTTCCAACCGACGTTTGGCTTCATTCTTTCGTTTATCGTTGCCGCTTATGCGACCGGATGGGTCATCAACCGCAGCCCGCAGCCGGCATCCGCCGCCCGCTTTGTCACCGCGGCGCTCATCGGCATGGTCATCAACTATGTCATCGGCACGAACTGGATGTACATGGCTTACAAACTATGGGCGGAAGCGCCGGCAGGACTTTCATACGGAATGGTGTGGAGTTGGATGCTCGCACCGTTGCCAAAAGACATTCTCCTGTCGATCGTCGCTGGCCTGATCGCTCCAAAGCTTTGCCGGGCGATTCAACGCTCCTCAGCAGCCGGCCGCCCGGCCGCCTAAATGCGAAAGCGCGCCTGTTGATCAAAACAGGCGCGCTTTTTGTTTGGAAACCCTCGATCATGGATTAGAAGAATAAACGAAGGATCTGGTACACAAACCCAGCAATCAACGCTGACACTGGCAAGGTGATGATCCATGTCAGCACAATGCGGCGAGCGACGCCCCATTTGACGCCTTTCACCCGTTGGGCGGCGCCGACCCCCATGATGGCCGAGGAAATGACGTGCGTCGTGCTGACCGGCAAGTGGAACATCGTCGCTGAAAGAATAACGAGTGCGGACGACAAATCAGCCGCCGCTCCGTTGATCGGACGAATTTTCATAATTTTTCCGCCGACCGTTTTAATGATCTTCCACCCACCAACAGCCGTTCCCAATCCCATGGCCAAGGCGGCAGAAATGCGCACCCATTCAGGAATGTCAGTCGTCGCGTGGTATCCGCCGGCGATTAACGCCATCGTAATGATCCCCATCGCTTTTTGAGCGTCGTTTGTTCCATGCGTATACGCCTGAAACGCCGCCGTCACAATTTGAAACATCCGAAAGCCCCTCGTCGTGCTGTATAAGTTGGCGTTTTTAAAGATAAAACGAAAAATGCTCATAATGATAAAGCCGACCCCTAACGCCAAAAAAGGGGAAAGAATGAGTGATTGTAAAATTTTCAAAAACCCGCCATAATTCAAAATCCCAACCCCAGCCGCGGAAATCGCCGCCCCGGCGACCGAACCGATGATCGCGTGCGAAGAGCTGCTCGGAATGCCGTAATACCACGTGATCAAGTTCCAGGCAATGGCTGATGTCAACGCCGCTAAAATAATGAGCGGCCCATTTTCTAGCGCAAATGGATCGACAATGTCTTTCGTAATCGTTTTCGCGACGCCGGTAAAGGTGAGCGCGCCGATAAAGTTCATCGTCGCCGCCAACACAATCGCTTGACGCGGCGTAAGCGCCCTTGTCGACACCGACGTGGCAATGGCGTTGGCCGTATCATGAAAACCGTTGATAAAGTCAAACGCCAATGCAAAAATGACGATGCATATCGTTAAAATCAGGATCGTATCCATAAAAACAACGTCCCCTTTTTATGCGTTGCGCATGATAATCGTCTCTAACGTATTGGCGACATCTTCACAACTGTCGGCAATCTCTTCCAACATTTCGTAAAGCTCTTTGTATTGAATAATTTTAATCGGGTCTTTTTGCGTCACAAATAAGTTTTTGATCGACGCGCGCAAAATTTCGTCGCACTTCGTTTCATAGTCCTTGATTTTAATGGCATGTTGGCGCATATCGAGCAATTTTTTGTTCGCAAGCAGTTCGAGGGCATGAACAATTTCGATCGTGCTTTGATAAATATAGTCAAAAAATTTCACCATATGTTCATCGATGTCCGTGAACGAAAACATTTCAAACCGTGCCGAACATTGCTCAAACCCATCAAGCACATCATCCATTTTCATCGCCAACTGGTGGATGTCTTCCCGCTCGATCGGCGTAATGAACGTTTTGTTCAATTGAACGACCAGTTCATGGATGAATGAATCGCCCTTTCGCTCATACTCTTTCATGACGCGGGCAAATTCTTTCAAGTCGCTTACGCTTTGAATTTTATACTCGACAAAATATTGGGCCGCTTCCTTCACATTTTCCGAAATCGTAAACAACATGTCGAAGAAAACGTCCTTTTTCGGTGAAAAAATCATATCGGACACCCTCCATTTGCGAAATCAAAATCACCGCTACTTATTGTAACAATTTAAAATCCATTTACAATACAAAAAGAGAAAATTTACAATACATTTACACGAACTTTACATTTTGTTCGCTTTTCCTGCTAATGTACTATATAGCGTGCCAAACAAAAGCGGACGCTATGCAACGTCCGCCCCGGCTCGTTCCGCGGCCGCCGCCCGGGCGGCGAACGGCGCGGTTCCTTTACTCGCCTTGGCCAAACCGTTCGATAAACGCCGTGAGCGTGCGCACCATCACTCCCGTCGCCCCAGCCGGACCGAGGTCGCCGTCTTTCTTCGTCGTCGCCGTGCCGGCGATATCCAAATGCACCCACGGCGTGTCTTCGGCAAATTCGCCGATGAACGCCCCGCCCATAATGGCGTGGCCTTCCCGCCCCGGGGAATTGTTCAAGTCGGCGATTTTGCTGCTTCGCACCCGCTCGCGGTCATGTTCGGTGATCGGCAGCCGCCAAATGAACTCCCCGGTTTCCATCGACGCTTCAAGCAATTGCTCAAACAGTTCCTCATTGTTCGTCATCGCCCCTGTTTTGTCCGTGCCTAGGGCGACGATCACCCCGCCCGTCAACGTGGCGACATCGATGATGTAATTCGCTCCGCATTGTTTCGCATACGTCACCGCATCGGCCAAAATGAGCCGCCCTTCGGCATCCGTGTTTCGGACTTCAATCGTTTTTCCGGACAGCGACGTAATGACATCGTCTGGCTTGAACGCCTCACCACTGATCATATTGTCGGTCGCCGGAATGACGGCGAGCACGTTTTGTTCCGGCCGCAGTTCGCCGATGGCTTCCATCGCTCCGAGCACCGCTGCCGCGCCGGCCATGTCCGTTTTCATGTCAACCATGCTGTCGCGCGGCTTCAAACAATAGCCGCCCGTATCGAACGTCACCCCTTTGCCGACGAGGGCGATCACGTCTTCCCATTGCTCTTTTCCTTGGTATTTTAAGACGATGAGTTTTGGCGGCTGTTTCGAGCCTTGGTTGACGGCGAGAAGCGCCCCCATGCCGAGCCGCTCCATGTCTTCTTTTTCCAAAATTTCATAATCAAAATCGTATCGGTTCGCGAGTTTCACAGCATAATCAGCCAAGTCCGACGCCGTCAACAAATTCCCCGGCGTATTGACGAGCGTGCGCGCCGAATTCGTCGCCTTCCCGTACACCGAGCCGACAAACAAGCTCGCCTCCATGTCCGCCGCTTCAGCTGCCGTGTAGACGATGAGCGATTCGAGCTGGTAGTCGGGTTCTGACTTTTTCTGCTTATACCCAGGGAATTCATACGTCGCCAACTCATATGCTTCCGCCAAGGCGTGCGCCGCTTCGTTTCCATCGACAGCCTCGGTCGTAAACGTGTCGAGCACGACCGCCGCTTTCGTCCGCTTCGCCTGCTTCAATGTACGAAACAGCTTGCCGAACACCTCACGCAACTGCACAAACGTCAACTCTTCTTTTTTGCCAAGGCCGACGAAGTAGAGCCGCTTCGCTCCCGTCGGCAAAAATGGATGAACGGCGGCGATGCGCCCCCGCTTAGCGGAAATATCCCCCTCTTTCTTCAGCTCGGACAACTTCCCACCAAGCCGAGCGTCGTATTCGCCGGCAAGACCGCTCCATGAATTTGCCCCTTCAAACAAACCGATGACAAGCGCTTCATCCCGTTCCTCCACCGACGGCAATGGTTTGACGGCAAACATCGTCTTATCCCTTTCCATGGTGATTCATTCCAACCTTCATTATAGCGAAACAAAGCCGTTTCTTCGACTATCTAAATTTCTCTCCTTGCGTTTACTCAAAAAACATTCATGAGCAAGCCTTGCTCCCCACCTTGGCATGAAAATGACGGATCAAGGCAGCGCATTTTCACAAAAAAGTCCCATGGGCAGCGTTTTGCCCTCCACCCGGGGATGAAAATGACCGCTTGCCGACGGGATTTTCACAAAAAAGGCCCATGGGCAACGGTTTGCCCTCCAGCCGGGGATGAAAACCACCGCTCGCCGGCGCGGGATTTTCACGAAAAAAATCAACGAAAACAGACAGGAAATCACGCGAGGCAAGGCGAATCCGTAATCATCACGATGATGGAGAAAGGACCGACGCTGATGAGAATCGTTTCCCTTTGTCCAAGCAACACCGAACTGCTCGCCTATCTCGGCCGCCTTGACGATGTCGTCGCCGTCGACGACTCGTCCGACTGGCCGCCGGAAGTGAAGCGGCTGCCGAAAGTCGGACCGGATTTGCGCATTGATATGGATCAAGTCGAGGCGCTCAAACCGGATCTCGTCGTCGCATCCCTGAGCGTGCCCGGCATGGAGCGCAACGTCGAGGAGCTCAAACGGCGCGGACTCCCGCATCTCGTGTTGGCACCGAATTCGCTCAATGACATTGCCAACGATCTTCTTCGGCTCGGCGAGGCGCTTGGCGAAACGAAAAAAGCGGCCGAACTCGTCCGCCGCTATGATGACGTGCTCGATTGGCACCGCGAGCGGGCCGCATCGGCCGAACCGGCCCGCCTCTATTGGGAATGGTGGCCGCGGCCGATCTTCACCCCGGGCGGCGCCAATTGGTTGAGCGAACTAAGCGAGCTCGCCGGTGGGCGCAACATTTTCGCTGACTATCCTCAAGCAAGCGTCCGACCGGAATGGGACGACGTTCTCACCCGCAATCCGTCGCACATCTTGCTCGTTTGGGTCGGCGTGCAGACAAAAAAAATGAGCCCGAAGGCCGTCATGGTGCGCCCGAACGCCCAACAGGCCGAGGCGGTCCGCACCGGGAACATTCACCTTCTCGAAGAAGCGCTCTATTGCCGTCCGTCTCCGCGCCTCTTGGTCGGGTTAAAAAAATTGGCGCCGCTTTTGCATCCGGCGCTGTTCCCTCCCGCTGACGACAGCGATCCGCTCCTTTGTGGCTGACGGGCGGGAGCCCTCTTTCAACTTTTCGATTCCAAATACTGTTGACGAAACACTTGCATCGTTTCATCTTCGTTCAGCCGCTTCAATTCTTCCTCTGACAATGTGCCATCGCCTTTTTGCACGATATAGACGTTGACTTTTCGTTTTCCCCAATATTTATATACATCTTCGACGGTTTCATAGTATAAGTCGATGCGATGGCCTTTGATCGCCCCGCCTTTGTCAGCAACGACGCCGAACCCGTATCCGGGGATGAACAAAATGGTGCCGATCGGAAATACGGACAAATCCGCGGCAATCGTCGAATACAGGTCGCGTTTGACGCGGACGCCGGAATACGTGATGCCGTACTCAGGATGATCGGGCGTTTTCCCGGTCGATTCAATGCCGGCCGTATAGCCGGTGGCGACCACTTCAACGGAGGGATATTTTGACCAGTCAAAATGATCCTCAAGCCGCGGAACAGATCGGCCTCCGTTTTTCGCGAGTTCTTTCATTCCCCAAATGGGCTGATGATCCATCGATAAAGCGCTCGGAAAGGGATGGAGAACCGTCCTGGCATCAACCCCGGAAATGGACTCGAATGTCGCAAAAAGCGCCGCCAAAAACAGCAGCGTCATCGCAGTTCGGCGCACGAATTGCCTAAACCCATTCAATGCTCTCAACTCCTCTCACACCTCTATTTATCTCCAGCCAAAATCGAAATATTCATTGCGAATAAGACAAAAAACGAAAAAACCGTCCACGAACAGCCTCATGACCAAACCCAATCACAAAGCTTGTGCATTTTGCCCCAAACATATGCGAACTAGCGTTGGAATCCGCCGCACAACTCATCAGCTCTGTTCATAAAAAACATTCATGAGCAAGCCTTGCTCCCCATTCTGGCATGAAAAGACTGATCAAGGCGGCACATTTTCACAGAAAGTTCCATGGGCAGCGATCTGCCCTCCACCCGGGGATGAAAATCATCGCTCGCCGGTGCTGGATTTTCACGAAAAAAAAACGCCCCTGCCCAAGGCAGAGACGCTCTAAAACATTTGATACCCTTTCGCCCGCAGCGTGCGAATCGCCCATCCGGCGCAAAGAGCGCCGACAAAGCCGCTTGACAAAATCAACAGATCGGCCGCCGCCAGCGAAGTGATTTTCCGCCCAAGCGCAGCGAACGCCTCGGACGGTGCGGTGAAATAACGCGTCAACGGCACATCATCAATAATGAAAACCGCAATCAACGGAAAACAGACCGCAAGAATCCATGTCATGCGCAAAATCATGTTCAGCAAAAACCCAATGCCGAAAAACAAGACGAAAAACAACACCATTGAAATCAACACGACTGGCAAACTCATCTGCATCCGCCCTTCACCTCCCGTACACCCGTTTTCAGTGTACTGAATGGGCGGACGACCGTCAATGTTCGCTTTTCTCTTGGTGATCGCCTGATTGGTTCCAAACGGTGTTTCATGTCCTCAGACGAACGTCAATGTTCGTCATCCTCTTCCTGTTCGCTGCCCGTTCCTTGGCAGCTGTAGCACGTTTCCGATCCGCCCAAGAGCAGCTGAACATATCCGTGCCCCTCACAGTACGGGCAGTCGTTCATTGTCAATGTTTTTGTCATCGATGTTCCCCTCCGTTTCTTTTTTGTTAATATATCAAAATTTTCTGTAAAAACAAACAGCGATTCTCCCCGATTTTCGCTTGTGTAAGCGGATACATCTTTCGATCGCTTTTGTTTTCTTGACTATTCTTTCAATTTCGATGATTCAAAGTAAAGGCGGTATTTTGTATAGCCAAACGGATCGCCGGGATTGAGTCCGTCATGCAGGGAAAGGGAAACAGGCGGCTCGAGCGCCAACAAATAGCGAAGCAAGCCTGATGTGTCCGGGTCATTCTGGAGCGCCGTTTTGCTTAAAAATGCGGCGGCATAGAGCTCATCCGTCTGCACGACGATATCGCGCGAAAGCGGGCGCAACAGGAAAATCGCCATATTGTCGCTGATCTCCCCAGCGATGACGCCGGTGCGCAAGCCAAGAAGCGCGACTGGTTCGGCATCGATCCCCGTTTCCTCCTTCACTTCCCGAACGGCCGCTTCATCAAGCATTTCCCCCGGCTGGACGAACCCGGCTGGCAGCGACCATTTGCCTTTTAGCCCGCTGTATTTTTTCTTGACGACAAGCCACTCGCCATGTTCATTGATGACCAGTCCCGCCGCCGCAATCCAAACGTTTCCTCGTTTGTTGTCCATCGTCCTCATCCTTTTCTCCCTAATCGTTATGCACTGTTTGTATTTCGACAATCGAGCGGGGGATCCCTGTTTCTTTGCCATACAAAAAGCTCCCGCCATCACGGGAGCTTTCTCGATCAATTAGAAAAATTTAAATTTTCCTTTTTTCATCACAAGCGACGAACCGCCGATCAAATACAGGGCGCGGTTGTCAATCACTTTTTTCATGAAGCTCGCTTTGGTGCCCCACAGCTTTTTACCGAACACGACACCGATGGCATCATCATGGCCGAGCGAGCAAACCGTTCCTTTAATATCCGGCTTAAACGGCTCCAGCTCCCCTTGCCCACGGATGAGCACCGCCAAGTTTTTCGCGCACAGCTGGCCTTCTTGCATAGCGATTTGCGCCGTCGGCGGATACGGGCGGTTCGTTTCTTCATCAATCACGAGTGAACAGTCGCCGACGACGAAAATGTCTTCATAACCCGGGACACGCAAGTACGGATCCACTTTAATGCGCGCCCGCGCCGCTTCAAATCCAGACTCCTCAATGACGCGGCTGCCGCGCACGCCAGCGGCCCAAATGACGGTGCCGGCTTTAATTTCCTCGACATCATCCCCTTTGGCGACAATGATGCCATTCGGCGTGCATTCCTTAATCGCCGTACCGATTCGAAACTCGACTCCTTTGCGCTCAAGCTGGCTGACCGCGTACTCGACGAGCTCCGGATCAAAGCCCGGCAACGCCGTCGGCGCCGCCTCCACACAAATGATGCGCACTTTGTGCGGGTCGATGTCATACTCCCGGCACAGCTCCGGCATCCGGTTGGCGAGCTCGCCTAAAAATTCAATGCCGGTAAACCCCGCCCCACCGACGACGATCGTCAGCCGCTCCTCTTTCTTTTCCTCTTCCGCACTGTATGTGGCAAATTGATACTCGATATGCTCGCGGATTTGCCGCGCTGCGTCGACGTTCGCGATCGAAAACGCGTATTCCTTCAACCCTTTGATGCCGAACGTCTCTGACTCAAACCCAAGGGCGATGACAAGGTAATCGTATGCCAGCTCGCCGTTTTCAAGCAGTACTTTCTTTTCGTTTGGAATGATTTTCGTCACCGTATCTTGGATGAACTTCACTTTGTTTCGGTCGATGACATCGCGGATCGGATAGCGGACGCGGTCATGGTGCAGCGTCCCGGCCGACGCCTCGTGAAGCCATGTCGTCTCATAATGGTAATCGTTCTTGTTTACAAGCGTAATGTTCGCTTCGTTCACGCCGATGAGCTTTTGCAGGCGGACAGTCGTCATCAACCCGCCATAGCCAGCGCCTAAAATAACAACATTTGGTTTTTTCACTTGAATCACTTCCACCCTTTTTCATTTTTTCTCGTTCATTTGTTATAGCTTTTGCGGCCGCCCCCGTTTTTATTGAGCGAAGTTTGTGAAATAATTCACGTTAATCGCCAAAAAAATGTTGAGGGACTGTCACAAAACATTAACAATCTCTCCACAAAACATATTAGTCCTTTTTCTTCCCCATTTCAAGCTTTTTTCGACCGATTCGGCTGAAAAATTCCCCATCATAACAGCGCCTGTTTATGGTAAAATAAACGTGTCATGCCATATTGTACGGGGAGGGATGTCGGTGAAAGAAGATCGCACCATGTATGATGTCACGATCATCGGCGGCGGGCCGACTGGGATGTTTGCCGCGTTTTACGGCGGCTTGCGGCAAATGAAAGTGAAAATAATCGAAAGCCTTCCGCAGCTTGGAGGACAGCTGGCCGCGTTATATCCGGAAAAATACATATATGATGTCGCCGGATTTCCAAAAGTGCGCGCCCAAGAGCTTGTCAATCAGCTGAAAGAGCAGATGGGCCTATTTTCGCCGACCGTCTGCCTGAACGAGTCGGTCGACGCGCTCGAAAAGCAGGAGGACGGAACGTTCAAGCTCGTCACGAACAAGCAAATCCATTATTCGAAAACGGTCATCATCACCGCCGGAAACGGCGCGTTTCAGCCACGGCGGCTCGAAATCGAAAGCGCTTCCCGCTATGAAGGAAAAAACTTGCATTACTTCATCAACGACTTGGAACAGTTTTCCGGAAAGCGCGTGCTCGTCTGCGGCGGCGGCGACTCGGCTGTTGACTGGTCACTCATGCTCGAACCGATCGCCGCGAGCGTCACGATCGTGCATCGCCGCGACAAATTCCGCGCTCACGAGCATAGCGTCGAGCAGCTCATGAAATCGCGCGTGCACGTGAAAACGCCGTTTGTCCCCGTTGAGCTCGTCGGCGATGAACAAGCCATCCGTCAAGTCGTCCTTGAGCATGTGAAAGAGGGAACGAAAGAAACGATCGACGTCGACGCCGTCATTGTCAATTACGGCTTTATTTCTTCGCTCGGCCCGATCAAAAACTGGGGGCTTGCCATCGACAAAAATGCGATCAAAGTCAACTCGCGAATGGAAACGAACATCCCCGGCGTGTATGCAGCGGGCGACATTTGCACGTACGACGGAAAAATCAAGCTGATCGCCTGCGGCTTTGGCGAGGCGCCGATCGCCATCAGCAGCGCGAAAACGTACATCGATCCGACGGCGCGGATGCAGCCGGCGCACTCAACATCGCTGTTTTAATGGCGCTCCGTCGGGGGAAGCAGGCGGAAGCGAAGGCGCGCACGGCATTTCGTCTTAGCGCCGCATGACTTTGGCCCGGGCGCCGCATCCCGCCTGATCGCAACCATTCGTTTGGCGCGCCTCGCCCACACCAGTTTTTCAAGCAAAAGGCGCCCCCGCTTTGTTGGGGCGCCATGCTCGTGTTTCATCCCTCTCTCTCCAGCGAAACCGCCTCGCCGTCATCATTCCCCACCTTGGTCTTCGCCCATTCCTCCCGCTCTCTCTCGAGCAGCTTCACCTGCCGGCGCAGGCTGAACAAACGCACCCAGCCGAGCATGCCAACGACAAGGCCGCCAAGGACGGCTGAACCGAAAATGACGATAATGAGCGGCAAGCGGGTTTCCCCGACTAAATAATGGATCGTCACCTGCTCGACATTCGCCACCGCCAGCAACGCAACAAGAAGCGCCAAGACAAGCGCCAAGATGACATTGATTTGTCCTTTCATCGTTTCTCCCCCTTTGGCGCTCCCGAAAAGGCCGATGTTGGAGTGCGGCCGTTTTCACCGATTTCACGGGGGGAACGCCCCCCTTCCCATTTCGTCGGTCGGTGCACCCCCGCGTTTTCAACCATCCTTGCGGCCAAATTCGGCCTTCTCAAGAGCCCGACGACCACGAAGGCTGTTTGCCTCTGCCGGGCGGATGGACGCCGACCCGCTGCCCGCTTAACATTGTTCCGGCGTGCCGGCGTTCGTCGCTGTGCGGAACGATGAGCCGCAGCCGCACGTCGCAATAGCGTTCGGATTGTTGATCGTAAACCCACCGCCAAGCAAAGACTGCTTGTAATCGATGATCGTGCCGCGTAAAATCGGCGCGCTGTCGCGGTCGACCAAAATTTTGATGCCGTGCTGCTCAAATTCGATGTCATCCTCGCGCCGCTCATGGTCAAAGCCCATGCCGTACGAAAGCCCGCTGCAACCGCCGCCATGGACGCCGACCCGCAAGTACGCCCCCTCTTCTTCCTGCTCTTTCATCATATCCTTGATTTGAAACGCTGCCGCTTCGGTCAGCGTAATGACTGCTTCCGCCATTCCTAATCCCTCCTTTAACGGTTGACACTGGCCAAACCACTTGGCCGTTTTTCGACAGGTTCGCCCGCTTTCACCCGACGACTCGGATGGCGCGAATCCCCTTGAATGGTTTCCGTCTTACTTCATAGTATACCGTCTTTGCCTTTCGATGCTCAACCGTTCCGCCCGCCTCGGTAGTAATAAACGCCGGTGCACACCGTCTCTGCCGGACCGGTCATGCGCACGCGCCCGTCATACTCCCATACAATTGTTAAATCTCCGCCGGCCAAATGAACGACCGTTTCCTCCCCGCGAGCCGTTTTGCCGTTTAGCACGGAGGCGACGACTGCCGCACACGCCCCGGTTCCGCACGCCTGCGTCACGCCGGAGCCGCGCTCCCAGACGCGAAAATGAAGCTCGCGCTCGTTCACCACTTCGACAAATTCGACGTTCACCCCTTCTGGAAAGCGCGGATCTTTTTCGACGAGCGGACCAAGCGTCGTCACCGGCGCTTTTTGGATGTCATCGACGTAAAAGATCACATGCGGGTTGCCCATGGACACCGCCGTAATTTCATATTCACCCCCAGCGATGGAAAACGGCTCGGCGACGACTCGCTCCGCTTTTGGTCCAACCATCGGAATGGCGCTGCGCTCAAGACGCGGCTCGCCCATATCGACCGTCACGCTTGTCACTTCGCCATCTGCCACTACAACATGGGCTTCGACCAGCCCGGAAAGCGTTTCAATCAAAAAGGTGCGGTCGCGAACGATGCCGTGCTCGTACGCGTATTTCGCCACGCAACGCAAGCCGTTGCCGCAGTTTTTCCCTTCCGAGCCGTCGCTATTAAAAATGCGCATTTTGACTGGCGCTTTCTCCGATGGGCAAATGAGAATCAAGCCGTCGGAGCCGATGCCCGTGTGAACGTCGGCGACGCTGCGGGCGATCGCCGGCAGCTCCTCCTCGGGCAATGTTTCCCGGAACAGATCAACGTATATGTAGTTATTACCCAATCCATGCATTTTCGTAAACGAAAACGAGCGCACATGACTCCCTCCTAACCATTTTTTGCGCTTCGTATGTATAATAGCGGCATCTCCTGGGCACAATGGGAATATCCCCCGTTTTTTCATAATACATTGAAGAGGATGCCGCATCGCGGACATCCTCCTTTTTTTCGCTAAAACATTGGATTTTCCTCGAGATGCCGGTAAATATTTTCCACAAGCTGCTCAGGCGTTTCCCCGCTGACAAACTCGCCGTTGACGAGCGCAAACGGCGTTTCCGCGCAGCGGGTGCAATAGCTTAAGCAGCTGTATTCGATAATGTCCAAGTTCGGGTCTTTTTCGAGCAGTTCCATCGCTTTGTGCGACCCGCTCGCTAAGTTGCTGATGCAAAATTCGATGATGGGCAATATCATGTGCGATTCACCTTCCTGCTTCCCATCGTAGCGGTTTTCGGGCGCGGCGTCAACGAACATGCTCGTTCGATCGAGGGAGCGGAAAAATGATTGTTCTTTTGTCACAATTTCGTTATACTTTTCTATGGTATTGTCGGCTTTAGAAATTCGACAAAAGGGGATTTTTCATGATGAGACAACTTGTATTGCTTGGCGGAGGATACGGCAATATGCGCATTTTGCAGCGCATCCTCCCGGACGGATTGCCAAACGACATTCATATTCTCCTCATCGACCGCGTTCCGTATCATTGTCTAAAAACGGAATATTACGCGTTGGCCGCGGGGACGGTCAGCGACCATCACATCCGCGTCCCGTTTCCGGAACATCCGCAGCTGACGTACCAATTCGGCGAAGTCGTCTCCATTGATCTCGACAAGCAGCTCGTCCATTTAAAGGATGGGAGCAACGTCCGCTACGACGACGTCGTGATCGGGCTGGGCTGCGAAGACAAATACCATGGGGTGCCTGGCGCCGAAGCGCATACGTACAGCATCCAGTCGATCGACAAAGCGCGGGCCGCTTACGAAGCGTTGAACAACTTGCCGCCGAAAGCGACGGTCGGCATCGTCGGCGCGGGATTGAGCGGCGTCGAACTGGCCAGCGAACTGGCCGAGAGCCGCCCGGACTTGCACATTAAACTCTTTGACCGCGGTGAGCGCATTTTGCCGATGTTTCCGAAACGGTTGAGCGATTATGTAGAAGGCTGGTTCGTTGAACACAAGGTGGAAATCGTCCGCAACTCCAACGTAACGAAAGTCGAATCTGGCGTCTTGTACAACCACGACGAACCGGTGGAATGCGATGTCATTGTCTGGACGGCCGGCATTCAACCCAACCGAGTCGTCCGCGAGCTGAATGTCGAAAAGGACAAGCAAGGCCGCGTCGTGCTGACGAAGCGACATCACATCCCCGGCTATGAAAACGCCTACGTCGTCGGCGACTGTGCAAGCCTGCCGCACTCGCCAAGCGCCCAACTTGCCGAAGCGCAAGCCGAGCAAATCGTCCAAGTGCTGCAAAAACGGTGGAACGGCGAAGAACCGCCGAGCGAATTCCCGCCGATCAAATTAAAAGGCATTCTCGGTTCGCTCGGCAAAAAGCACGGCTTCGGCCTGCTCGCCGACCGCCCACTCACCGGCCGGGTGCCGCGTTTGTTGAAATCAGGCATTTTGTGGATGTATAAGCACCACCATGGGTACTGACAGCACGACTGGCCTTTATTCAGCGAAAAAGGCGGAGTTCATTCCGCCTTTTTCCCTTCCGGCGCCGACGGTTGATACCCGAATTTTTCCATTTCTGCACAAATCGCCTTGAGCCGCGGGTTGCCTTCGGCGACGACATTGCCTTCGATCACCACGACCGGATACACCCAATCTTCTTCGACAATCGTCTGCGCGAGCTCCCGCTTCTCCTCGTCATCGGCCGGCGGCGCAAAAATGTCGACGTACGTCATCACAAACGGCTGACCGGGATACTTGCGGCGCAGCGCGGCCTCGAGCCACTCGTACGTTTCTTTCGACGACGGCAACTGCACGCATGCCGGGCAAATGACGTCGGCCCCGTACACACAAATTTCAACCGGCTTGAATGTCATCGTTGTCACCCTTTGCAAAAGCAAAATTTATCATTAGATTTTTTTTGTCACCATGATTATAATAAAAACTAAGGAAAGGAGTCGATGGAAATGACGGATCAAGAAATCAAAGAACAAGTGCAAGAAGTTTTAGATAAACTGCGTCCATTCCTGCTTCGCGACGGCGGCGACTGCGAACTCGTCGATGTCGAAGACGGCGTAGTCAAACTTCGCCTCCTCGGCGCGTGCGGCAGCTGCCCGAGCTCGACGATTACGCTCAAAGCCGGAATTGAGCGCGCTTTGTTTGAAGAAGTGCCGGGCGTCGTCGAAGTGGAACAAGTGTTTTAATTATGAAAAATCCGAACAGCGGCCGCTGTTCGGATTTTTTTATCGCCAGCGGGGCGGCGAGCCGACGGGAAGGCTGGTGATGGGCAGCCACAACCCGCCTTGATCGGGCGCTTCTCCGTTTTTGTTTCTTTGCTAAGTTGTGCAAGGAAAACCGTCATATCTTTCACCCGCTCCCAAGCGCGGCGGCGAAACGGCCAAGCCGCTGAACGGACTTCTGTTCGCGCCGGCGCCCCAACAAGGTTCAAGCTTCAAGCGCCAGTTTGTAGACGCGGCTGCCGCGCGGCTCGACGGAAAGACGCGCGATTTCGCACGCCGGAAAATGCGGGTGCAGCCGGCGCGCGAGCCGCTCTCCTTGGCCTGGTTCGGCAAAGACGAGCACCGTCGGCCCCGCTCCGCTCAGCGCCGCGCCGATCGCCCCGTATTCCTCAGCGAGCGCCTCGGCCCGCTCGAGTTCTGGAACGAGCGGTTTTCGGTACGGCTGGTGGAACAAATCAGCCGCCATCATCCGGCCGGCCAGCTTCCAGTTTTTTGTAAGCAACGCGGCGACAAGAACGTTGCTGACGGCGCTCGCCTCGACAGCGCGCTCTCTCGGCCATTGCTCCGGCAGCTGTCCGCGCGCCTTTTTCGTTTCTAGTTCATACTCCGGAATAATAGCGACAAGCTCCACATCCAATTGTGGAATATGGACGACATCGACGCCCGAACCGCGGCAGCAGCCGATGACCAGCCCCCCGTACAACGAGGCGCCGACATTGTCCGGGTGGCCTTCATAGCGAGCGGCCAGCTCCATCTTTTGTTCGCGCGACAACTGAAGCCCAAGCAGCGCGTCGGCGAGCTCAATGCCGGCGACGACCGCCGCCGCGCTGCTCCCGAGCCCGCGCGTAAACGGAATGTCGCTGGACACTTCCACCGAGCAGCTCGGCAGCCGGCGGCCGTAAACATCCGCCGTCTCCGCCGCCACTTGATACACCAAATTGTCCGTCCCGCGCGGAATGCCGCTCACTTCCGCCGTTTTCGGCGCAAACGACCATGCATCCGCCAAGCGGACGTCAAGCGTCAAATAGCGATTGATCGCGAGCCCGATCGAGTCAAACCCAGGCCCTAAGTTCGCCGTGCTTCCCGGGACGACGATCTTCAACATCTCGTCTTCTTTCATGCCCGGACAACCCCTTGCAAATGCTCCAAGACAACTTGTTCATCGTTCGGCAGCACGATCGGTTCGATCGCCGCGGTCTCCAAGGCGATGGCCGGGTCTTTCAATCCGTTGCCAGTGAGAACCGCGACGACGAGGCTGCCGCGTTCGATTTCGTTCCGCTCGCGCTGTTTGATGACCCCGGCGATCGCCGCGCATGACGCCGGCTCGGCGAACACGCCTTCCGTCCGGGCGAGCCGCTTGTAGGCGGCCAAAATGTCCGCATCGCTCACTTCATCGATTTTCCCGCGCGACTCGTTCGCCGCTTCGACCGCTTTTTCCCAGCTCGCCGGGTTGCCGATGCGAATCGCCGTCGCCACCGTCTCCGGCTGTTCAATCACTTGATTGCGGACGATCGCCGCCGCTCCTTCCGCTTCAAAGCCGCGCATTTGCGGCAAGCCCGTCCCTTTCGCTTCATGGTACTCCTTAAACCCTTTCCAATAAGCGGTGATGTTGCCGGCGTTGCCGACCGGAATCGCGAGCACGTCCGGGGCGCGCCCAAGCTGATCGCATACTTCAAACGCCGCCGTTTTTTGCCCTTCGATCCGGTACGGGTTGACCGAGTTGACGAGCGTAATCGGCGCCGTTTCGCTCAGCCGGCGCACCATGTTGAGCGCCTCATCAAAGTTGCCGTCAATGGCAAAAATGTCTGCGCCATACATCGCCGCTTGCGCCAACTTGCCGAGGGCGATCTTTCCGTTCGGCACGACGACGAGGCAACGCATGCCGGCGCGCGCCGCATAGGCGGCCGCTGAAGCGGACGTGTTGCCGGTGGAGGCGCAAATGATCGTATGGCTTCCTTCCTCTTTCGCCTTCGCCACCGCCATCACCATGCCGCGGTCTTTAAACGAACCAGTCGGGTTCGCCCCTTCGACCTTGACGTAAAGCGTAATCCCAAGCTCTTCCGACAGCCGCGGCAGCGGGATGAGCGGCGTATTCCCTTCGCAAAGCGACAGCCTCGGCGTCGCCGCCGTGAGCGGCAAAAAATCGCCGTAGGCGTCAAGCAGCCCTTTCCATGTCATGGCCGTTTCTCCCCTTCCACCCGATACGAGCTTTGCACCCGTTCGACGATCTCCAAATCGCCGAGCTGCTGCAAAATGTCTTGGTAGTCTTGCTGCGAGGCATCATGCGTGACGATGACGATTTCCGCCAAGCCGTCTTCTTTCAGCGGCAGCTGCAAAATTTTCTCAAAGCTCACCCCGCGCTCGGAAAACAGCGTCGTAATTTTGGCAAACGCGCCGACCTGGTCTTTGACGTGAATACGCAAAAAGTATTTCGAGAAAATCTCCGCCGGCGTCTTCAACTGTTTTTCATATTGCGGCGCGACAGCATAGCGGCCGTTGACGCCAAGGCGCATGTTTTTCATCACCGCGACCAAGTCGGAGACAACCGCCGTCGCCGTCGGCAAGCTGCCGGCGCCCGGCCCATAAAACATCGTCTCCCCGACCGCTTCGCCGTATACATACACCGCATTGTATTCGTTGTGCACGGACGCCAACGGATGCGAATCCGGCAAAAACGTCGGCTGAACGCTCACCTCGACCTTCTGCCCGTCGCGCTGGGCGATGCCGATCAATTTCATCGTGTAGCCGAGCCGCTTCCCATAGTTTAAATCTTCTTCCGTCACGTGGGTGATGCCTTTCACTTGCACATCGTCCAAGTCGATGTCCATGGAAAAGCCAAGGCGGGCCAAAATCGCCATTTTCCGCGCCGCATCCAGCCCTTCGACGTCTGACGTCGGATCGGCTTCCGCGAACCCGAGCGCCTGCGCTTCCGCGAGCGCCGCTTCATAGGAGGCGCCGTTTTGCGCCATGTTCGTCAAAATGTAGTTCGTCGTCCCGTTCACAATGCCCATGAGCTTCGTAATCCGGTCCGACGCCAAACCATCGACCAAGCTGCGCAAAATCGGAATGCCGCCGGCGACGCTCGCTTCATAAAACAAATCGCATTGATGCTCCGCCGCCACCCGAAGCAACTCTGAACCGTAGACCGCCATGACGTCTTTGTTCGCGGTCACGACATGCTTTCCTTGGCGCAGCGCCCGCAGCAGCAGCTCTTTTGTCTCCTCAATGCCGCCCATCACTTCGATGATGACATCAACATCCGGATCGTCGATCACCTCGGCGGCGCTCGTTGTCAGCAGCGCCGGATCGACCTGGACATCGCGCGGTTTCTGTACATCCCGGACAAGAATTTTTTTCACCTTCACTGGGCACCCGACTTGATGCATCAATTTTTCTTGGTGATTTTCAATAATTTTGACCACGCCGCTTCCAACGGTTCCTAATCCTAACAAGCCAACCAAAATCGGTTTTTCCATCTTCCCCGCCCCTTCTGTTTACACACAGTAGACATTTGTATTTTTATAGTAGACATTATAAAAGACGATCGGCCATTTGGCAACGAAAACTTTTGCACCGAACGATGTGCCCGCGCCCACCGCCGCCGCGGAAAACCTTACGCCGGCCGATTCACCGGCGTCAACGGCGGCCTTCCTTCAAGCACGGCAAGGATGTTGTCGCGCGCCAACGTCATCATCGCCCGCCGCGTTTCGTACGTGGCGCTGCCGATATGCGGCAAGGCGACGACATTCGGCAGCGCCACGAGCGGGTGATCGGCCGCAACCGGCTCGTGTTCAAACACATCCAATCCCGCCGCGGCGATCTCCCCTTGAACGAGCGCCTCATACAGCGCCTGTTCATCGACGACCGCGCCGCGCGCCGCGTTAATGAAAATCGCCGACTTCTTCATTTGCCGAAACGCCTCGCGGTTGAACAAATGGTGCGTCTCGGGCGTGAGCGGCGTCAAACAGACGACAAAATCGCTCTCCGAAAGCAAATCAGCAAACGGCCGATAGACGGCGCCAAGCTTCTCTTCCGCCTCCGGACGTCGGGAGCGGTTGTAATACAAAATGTTCATGTCAAACCCTTTCGCCCGCTTCGCCACCGCCTGGCCGATGTTTCCCATGCCGACGATGCCGATCGTTTTATGATGGACATCGGCGCCGGCGAGCAAAAACGGGCTCCAGCTTTTCCATTTCCCTTCCTTCAAAAATTCAGCCGCTTCCACGAGGCGGCGGGCGGTGGCCAATAAAAGCGCAAACGTCAAATCGGCCGTCGTATCGGTCAACACGCCCGGCGTGTTGCACACGACAATGCCGCGCTTCGTCGCCACCGGAACATCGATGTTGTCATACCCCACTCCCATGTTGGCAACGATTTTGAGCGCCGAACCAGCGGACAAGACGGCTTCATCAATCGGATCGGACACCATCGGCAAGATGGCCGTCGCCCGCTTGGCCTTTTCCACAAGCACATCGTGCGGCACGGCCACGTCCTCATGCGGCCACATGTCGACCTCGGCGGTGGACAAAAGCGGCTCGACCACGTCCTCGGGCAATTTCCGCGTAATGAATATGTACGGCTTCGTCATGATGCAGCCCCTCACTTTTTTTTTCTAAATCTTATCACAACTTTAGACGAAAAAAAACGGAAAGTTGTCCGTGGATGTCATCGACAGGGAAGCGGGCGTTTGTTCGTTTTGGCCAAAAAAAGCGGGAAGTTGTCTTCCCTTACGTTACGCCGGCGGCAGCCACTCGACTGCCGGCAGGCGAATGTGGCTCGAGATGCCAGCGATCTTGGCAAACGCGGCCAAAAATCGTTCATATTCATGCGATCGATCGAGCAGGCGCCGCAGCTCTCCCTCCCGCCTTGACCGTTCGCTCTCGTCCGCAGCGATATAGTACGCCTCGACACATTCAAAATATGAAAGTGGAAACAACAACCTTCCGTAAACGAGCCGCCAAGCAAACGGCGACAGCCGCGCCGCATGTTCATACTCTTGAAAAAACTGACGCACCGCCCGCTGGCAACCAAGTCCGCTCTTTTCGTATAAATGGCGCACCCATTCTGCCAAATCCCGGGCGCAATGGTCATACACCCAATCGGTCGGCAGCTTCGCTTCGATCCCCCCAACCCACTCCGCCTTGGGGAGACGCTCATGGCAAAACGCCGCGTAATCGATGCGTCCCGGTTCTTCGTCAATCTCCGTATCCGCCACGTATTGCACCGCGTTTTCCGCCAAGCCTAAATAATACGGGAACGATTCGATAAACAGACAATCAAACGGCGACGACGGCCCGGAAGCGAGCTTGCTCGACCAAAACGCCTCCATTTGGTCGATCCGCTTCGCCCA
Organism: Geobacillus sp. BMUD; assembly: GCF_013096845.1. Lineage (NCBI taxonomy): Bacteria > Bacillati > Bacillota > Bacilli > Caryophanales > Anoxybacillaceae > Geobacillus > Geobacillus sp. BMUD. The sequence goes on along the minus strand of NZ_SDLA01000008.1, from coordinate 86,873 downwards.
CAGCTCCCGCCACTGGCCGATGCGCCGGCAGGCGATGATCGGCCATGGACATGTTCTCCCGCATTCATGCATCACCGCCAGTTCCCTTCCGAGCGAACGAAAGCGAGCCGCCGGAAGCGGAGCGCGAACGAGCACCAACGGCTGTCCATGATAGGGGGCGATATACGTTCCGGACGTCGTTTTGACCAGCTCTCCGACTCCGTCCACTCCTTTTGCCCGCAAATAGCGGCTCATTTGCTGGCGTTCTTCCATCTCGGCTTCGTTCCGTCCATCAGCGGGAACGAGCAAAAAACGCCCTTCTTTATGCCAAAACGCTGTATGCCTCCCTCTTCGCTCCACCCGCTCGACGCGCATGCCGTACTGTTCACGCACCCATTCTTCCATCGCTAAGCCTCCTTATGTGCCGAAACGATCCATCCCGCCCATTCCGCTCCGTCGTCTCCCCCATCGATGCCCCCGATTCCGCCCCAGCGCGAAACAGGGCCGTGCGGGGCCGGCAACCATACAGCCGCGGAAAAAGGGGCTATTTTTTATATATGCGCGCAGGCGCCAAAAAAGCCGGTGAGCATTTTTCTTTATATGACGGACTGATTTATGAGATGATACATATATATAGAAAACGACTTTCTAAAAAGAAACAGGTGAAACCCATGAGCATGAACAATCTCGAACAAACCGCCCGCCGTTGGCTGGAAGAACGCGGAGTGACCGTGGAAAAAATCGCAGAGCTCGTTTATTATTTGCAATCAAAATATCATCCCGATTTAACGATGGACGAGTGCATCGAAAACGTCAACCGCGTCATTTCCAAGCGTGAAGTGCAAAACGCAATTTTAACCGGCATCCAATTGGATAAACTGGCGGAAGACGGCCGGCTCGATGAGCCGCTGCAGTCGATCATCCGCCGTGATGAAGGGCTGTATGGCGTCGACGAAATTTTGGCGCTGTCGATCGTCAACGTATACGGGTCGATCGGGTTTACGAACTATGGATACATCGATAAGCAAAAACCGGGCATTTTACAATATTTAAATGATAAATCGACCGGCAAATGCAACACGTTTTTGGACGACATCGTCGGCGCCATCGCCGCGGCGGCGTCAAGCCGCCTGGCGCATCGGGCCGCCAACGCGGAATAACGCCGACGCCGCCTATGCGCGCTCTCCGTCCGCACAGACAACATGAAACGCCGCCTTGCCTTTTTTGGCAAAGCGGCGTTGTTTATAAGCGTTCAAGCCATTCCAAAAGCGAATCGGCCGTATACGTCGGCTGCCGTTCATAGCGGGCGAGCATGTCTTTTGTCGTAACGCCCGTATGGACTAAAAGCGTATCGATGCCGGCATTCATGCCGGCTAAAATATCCGTTTCATAATAGTCGCCGATCATCAGCACCTCCTCCTTCGGGACGCCGAGCACTTTAAGCGCCTGCTCCATAATGATTTTTTCCGGCTTGCCGATAAACGTCGGCTGCACCTGCGTCGATACGGCGACAACCGACGTCAGCGCCCCGTTGCCCGGAAGCAATCCGCGCTCCGTCGGCAAGGCGATGTCGCCGTTGGTGGAGATGAACATCGCTCCATTTCGAACCGCAAGACAAGCGACAGCGAACTTTTCATATGTAATTTGCCGGTCAATGCCGATGACAACAACATCCGCCTCTTCCCCGGCAAAGCGGAATCCTTTCGCCGCCAAGGCGGTTTGGAGCCCTTCTTCACCGATCATATACACAGAAGCATCCGGTTTTTTTTCAAAAATATAATTCGCCGTCGCTTGGCTTGTCGTAAACACATGCTTCTCCTCGGCCGGCACGCCGAACGAACGCAGTTTTTCCGCCACTTGCGCCGGTGTGCGCGACGAATTGTTCGTGACAAACAAATACGGAATGCCGCGGCGGTGCAGCTCGTTGACAAACGTCCGCGCCTCAGCGATGCATTCCGCGCCGCGGTACATCGTTCCGTCCAAATCGATGAGGTAGCCGTTGTATCGTTTCAATGCATTCGCTCCCCTTTCCCGCCATCAATTGCGAAACGCCGACACCGGGCCAAGCTCGCTTTCAAGGTAAGCGCGCACCGCCTTCGGATACGCTTCAAGCGCCGGCAAATGTTCGTTCAGATCAGCGAGCAATTTCGCATGATCGACGCGTGCATATTCGTGCACAAGCATTTTCCGATGGGCGATGAACGCTTTCAATCGGTCGGCATCCGCAGTTGAAATCACTCGTTCATCCGCCAAAATGTCGATGATGTCGTTGTAGCTTCCCGGGTCGCGCATAATGAACCCGTCGATCATGGCGTTGCCGACGTCCAACACCGCCTCGATGACGACATGAGCGATCCGCTCGAGCGCCAATTGCCGGAGCGGTTCGTCCCAACGTTCTTCCGCCTTGTAGAGAGCCATCATTTGTTCCATGTAGCTGAGCGTTTCTTCCAGCTTTTTGCGATCAACAAAATACATCCGTCATCCTCCTCGTTCCTTTGTGCGATTTGCCTTCTCCCGTTTTCACCGACCATCTGTTATGATGAACGTAGACGGACGAATAAGGGGGCTTGAAGATGAGTGAACGGTTCTACTTATACGATGACACCGTCGAAGCGGCCGTCCGCTTCGTCAGCTTTGTCGGCGAGCGGCAGCGGTTTGATTTGGCGCTCATCGAAACGGATCGTTTTTACGGAAAGTGGCTTGTGCTCGACTTGCAAGGCAACCGCTTTGCCATTCTCGGGCGCGACGATTTAGAGGAGCCAGGCTATATCGAGCACGCTTATCAGCTTCATGAACAAGATGCCAACGATTTGCGCGCTTTTTTAGAGGAATATCTCTCATAACCTTCCTCGGTTTCGGGCATCTTATGAAACAACCCACGAGCGAAGGAAGGTGAGACGAATGGCGGAACGGGAAACATACGCCGATTTTTCCGCCGTTGAGAAACAGCGCCATTTCTTGACCGCTGAAGAGTTCCCAGAAGGGCCGTACGGCTCGCCGCGCCGCGATGACGCGCCGGTCGAAAACAAAAGCACGCCTTGGCAAGAAGGACAGCGGTATTACAGCGCCTTCAACTACGAGTTCAAATCGTTCCACCAAAACATTCCAAGGCGCGACCCAGCCGCCCACCCGCCGCACGATGATCCGCGCAGCAGCGAACAGTTTCCGTACAATGAAACGGAAGAGCAGCCTTGACATTCAGCAGGGCAGCGAAAGAAACCGAGCAGCCGCCCAGCCTATGGCGGCTGCCGTGTTTGCCGTCTCGCCATGCGGCAGCGATGAGGAATGTCGCGCCGTCTTTTGTCTGTCCGCGAGTCATCTTCCCGCCTTGCGAGCCCTTCGCCGCACAGCGGTTTCTTGCTCCCGCCTCTTCTCCCGCGCCGCCGCGGTCCGCTGGCGCGGTTATCGTTTCACCTTGCGCAACACAAAGTACGCGCAGCCGAAATTGCAATATTCATACAAATATTCCGACAACGTGCTGATTTTCGTATCGTACGTCGCTTTTTGGTTATGGTCATCAAAAAAACCGCGCAGGCGGAGCTGGTTGTACCCCCAGTCCCCAACGATGTAGTCGTACTTCGCCAAAATGTCCGCGTATCGGGCGCGAAAGGCTTCTTCATTAAAGGCGTTTTTCACATTTTCCACCAGCTCGTAACAATGATTGTTAATGCAAATCACTGTTCTCACCTCGCCTTTCCACTTCCATCATAAACGATGCATCGCACCCAATCAATTACTGTCATCAAACGAACCTCCCGGTGCCACCCTAAAAGCGAAGGGGGTGCTGACGATGAGACAACCATGGCTGGCCGTTGCGTTCGGGACGGCCCTCGCCCTCGCCGGCTGCGCGCAGACGGCTCAGGACGAAAACACCGACATTTACAAGCGGAGCGGCAACACGATCAATGTCACCGACCGCAACGAGCTGTACAATGAAAACGGGGTGCCCAACGGCGATGACACGCCGATGAATAACTTCGGCTACGTTCGCCATCAAAAAAGCCCGATCCTCGGCGATGCAAACGGCTATAACGACATGCCGTCCTTCAACCGCGAGAAAGCAGCGGATTTGATCAGCAAATTGTGCACCCAGCTGCCGGGCGTGAAAGACGTCGCCACACTCGTCACGGATGAGGAAGTGCTCGTCGTGTATGACGCGGACACGAGCAACCGGCAGCAAACGGCCGATCAAGTGAAAAAAACGGCGCTTTCCGTCGTTCCCCGCTACTACCATGTGTATGTCGCCGACAATCCACAGCTGATGAAGGACATCGAGCGCTTCGGGCGCCTTGATTCGAACACGCGCAACATCGATCAAATTCTCGATGCCACGATTCAGCGGATGTTGAAATATCCACAAGGAAAAAAACTGAGCGACGGGGAAAATGAAAACGGCGAAATGATCAACGAAACCAACGATGAACTGGACCGCGATTTCCGCGACGGCACGCCGCGGGCGACAAAAGCGGAACGCTGAGGAAAAGAAACGGTCTGCCTTCGTTATGAAAGGCATGACCGTTTCTTCGCGTTCATCTGGCCGGAATGATGCTTTCAGCCGCTGAAACAACGCTTGCTTTTGCGCCGTTCGTTGGATGTTACGCTTTCAACTGCCGCGCTTTCGCCGCTTCATTCACCTGCTCGTCAGCATGGTACGAGGAGCGGACGAGCGGACCGGCTTCACAATGGCTGAACCCTTTGCTTAACGCGATTTCTTTCAGCTCTTGAAACTCGTCCGGGTGGTAATATTTCATGACCTTCAAATGTTTTTTCGTCGGCTGCAAATACTGGCCGATCGTCAAAATATCGACATGGTTGGCGCGCAAGTCATCCATCGCTTCAATGATTTCCTCTTTCGTTTCCCCAAGGCCGACCATGATGCTCGACTTCGTCGGAATGTCCGGCTGCAGTTCTTTCGCGCGCCGCAAAAACTCAAGCGAGCGCTCGTACGTCGCCCGCGCGCGCACTCTTGGCGTCAGGCGGCGCACCGTTTCAATGTTATGGTTCAAAATATCCGGGCGGGCGTCCATCAAAATTTTTAAGTTTTCATACACCCCGCCCATATCCGACGGCAGCACCTCGATCGTCGTGAACGGATTTTTCCGGCGGATGGCGCGCACCGTTTCGGCGAATACGGCCGCTCCGCCGTCTTTCAAGTCATCGCGGGCGACAGCGGTGACGACGACGTGCTTTAAGTTCATGATGCGAACCGATTCCGCGACGCGTTCCGGCTCCTGCCAATCGAGCTCCGTCGGCAGCCCGGTTTTGACGGCGCAAAAGCGGCACGCGCGCGTGCAGACGTTGCCTAAAATCATAAACGTCGCCGTCCGCCGAACCGCCCAGCATTCGTGAATGTTCGGACACTTCGCCTCTTCGCACACGGTATGTAAACGGTTTTCCCGCATGAGCTTCTTCAACCCGACATAATGCTCATTCGTATTCAGCTTAATTTTCAACCAGTCCGGCTTGCGGACATGTTCTTCTTTTGTCGCCATCGTTCTCACTCCACTTGTCGAGGATTGTTCATTTTTCATTATAAATGAAAAGCGCGGAAAAACAAAAAGAAATCGCCCAGCCAAGCGAGTTTCCTCCTTTTTACATTTATGAAACGGGCGTTTCTCTCCAAACTAAACAGTAGGAAACGGGCGGAAAGGGGGAATACGCGTGCATCGATGGCTTGCCGCCATATCAGCGGCAGCGGTGCTGTGGATCGCCGCTGGAGCGGCTTCCGCGGCAGAACAGGAAGAGGCGGTGTATGAAAAGCGAATGGAGCTGTACAAAAAAGCGGAAGCCGTCTCCTTGATTCCATGGTACTACTTCGCCGCCATTGACCAGTATGAGCGAAATATCCGGCACGTGCGCCGCGATTTGCCCAAACCGACCGGCGTTCTCGGCATTTACATCAGGCCGGACATATGGGCTGGGCCGCTGAACAAAAACCCGCACGATACGAATCCGTTCACCATCTCCCAGTTCGGCGGCCTTGGCGTGGACGGTGACGGCGACGGCCATGCGCGGGCGGATGATGATGACGACGTCATCATGGCCATAGCCCGCTATTTGCAGACGTACGGCATCGACCATCGCCAGATCAAAATCGCGCTTTGGAACTATTACCAACGCGCCAAGACGGTCGACCTGATTTTAGGAAAAGTAAAAATTTATAAAAAGTATCAGACATTGAAATTGGACAACCATGTGTTTCCACTTCCGTTGCGGGCGAATTACAGCTACCGCGATACGTGGGGGGATGCGCGCGGCTGGGGCGGGCGGCGCATTCATGAAGGAACCGACATTTTCGCCGGCTACGGGGTTCCGGTCCGCTCGACGTGCTACGGCATCGTCGAATTGAAAGGCTGGAACAAATACGGCGGCTGGCGCGTCGGCATTCGCGACATCAACAACACGTACCATTACTTCGCCCATTTGAACGGCTTCGCCGCCGATCTTCGCGAGGGACAAATCGTCGAACCGGGAACGATCATCGGCTCGGTCGGCAGCTCCGGCTACGGCCCGCCCGGCACGGCGGGGAAATTTCCGCCCCACCTTCACTACGGCATGTACAAAGACAACGGCTACACCGAATGGGCGTTTGACCCGTATCCGCACCTAAAAGCGTGGGAGCGGGCGGAGCGGCAACAACAACGGCGCCGCTAGAAAAGCCAAGTGAGCTGTTTTCCGTCAGGCGGCGAGGAGCGATTGAACGAGTTTGGGGATCGGCTCAACCCGAAAAACGGTTCAACGCCGCATATCATTTCACGCGTCTATGCCGCCATAAGAAAAGGGGCTGATCCAAAACGCGAGTGCGTTTTGGATCAGCCTTAAGACCGAACAACCGCCTGCTTCACAGACCCGTATATGGGCCTGGAAGCGGCGTGGTTCGGTCGCCCGACAGTCGATCAAATACTCGGTAAAAACTCCAAATGGCATCTATACAGCCGCTGCAAATACAGGGCTCCTTCTTCCTCTGCCCACTGATTTCAAAGCATTCGGACCGCCTTGCATACATCCCCGTCTTCCTCTGCGGGCCGCTCTCAATGCCCGCCCAAATACGCCTGCTTCACTTGTTCACTCGCCTGCAGCTCAGCCGCCGTTCCCGACAAGACGACGCGGCCCGATTCGAGGACATAGGCGCGATCGGCGATCGAGAGGGCCATATGGGCGTTTTGCTCGACAAGCAAAATCGTCGTCCCTGACTCATTGATTTCCTGAATGATGCGAAAAATCGTCTTGACAAGCAGCGGTGCGAGCCCCATCGACGGTTCGTCAAGCAAAAGCAGCTTTGGACGAGCCATGAGCGCGCGGCCGATGGCAAGCATTTGCTGCTCGCCGCCCGAGAGCGTGCCGGCCAATTGCTTGCGCCGCTCCTCAAGGCGGGGAAACAGCTGAAAGACTTTGGCAAAATCTTGTTGAATGCCGTCTTTGTCTTTGCGCAAAAACGCACCGAGCTCCAAGTTTTCCTCGACCGTCATGTTGGCAAACACCCGCCGCCCTTCCGGCACATGGGAAATGCCTTGCTTCACGATCCACTGCGCCGCCTTGCCGGCGATCGAGGCCCCTTCGTAGACGATGTCGCCGTTTTTCGGCTTCAACAGCCCGGAGATGGTTTTCAGCAGCGTCGTTTTGCCGGCGCCGTTTGCGCCGATCAGCGTGACGATTTCACCTTTGTTCACCTCAAGCGACACACCTTTTAAGGCATGAATGTTGCCGTAAAACACATCGATTCCATCTACTTTCAACACGTCACGACACCTCCTCGCCAAGGTAAGCCTCGATCACTTTCGGGTTGCTGCGCACTTGTTCCGGCGTGCCTTCGGCGATCAGCTGGCCGTGATCCAACACGTAAATGCGCTCGCATATGCCCATCACAAGCGACATGTCATGCTCAATCAACAAAATCGTCAAGGCAAACCGTTCGCGAATGAACGCGATCAACTTCATCAATTCTTTCGTCTCTTGCGGGTTCATGCCAGCGGCCGGCTCGTCAAGCAAAAGCACCTTCGGCTGCGCCGCCAGCGCCCGGGCGATCTCGAGCCGCCGCTGCTGGCCGTACGGCAAGTTTTTCGCCTTCTCATGCATGACGCCGTCAAGCTGGAAAATTTTTAAGAACTCGACCGCCTTCTCTTCCATTTCCTGTTCGCCGCGGAAATGGGAGGGGAGACGGAGAATGGAGCTCAGCATCGAATGGCGGGCGTGCGCATGGTAAGCGACTTTCACGTTATCCAAAACCGACAGCTCGCCAAACAGGCGAATGTTTTGAAACGTGCGGCTGATCCCTTGGCGTGTAATTTTATACGGCGGCAGGCCGTTCAACGTCTCGCCGTCAAGCAGAATCCGCCCTTCCGTCGGCACATACACGCCCGTCAACAAGTTAAACAGCGTCGTTTTTCCTGCGCCGTTCGGGCCGATGAGCCCGATGAGCTCCCCTTGATACAGCTCCATCGTTACACCAGAGAGCGCCTTCAGCCCGCCAAACTGGATGCCGACGTTTTCCGCCTTAAGCAACGGTGTTTTTGCCGCCATGGTTCATTCCTCCCTGCGCTGCCTTCCGCCATTTGAAGAGCGAAGATAGTTCTTTCGTCCCCATCAGCCCGGTTGGACGGTACAGCATCACCAAAATCAGCACGATGCTGTAAATGATCATCCGTGTTTCCGGATAGTTTTGCAAGAACGTCGAAACGATCGTCAGCAACACCGCCGCGACCACGGCTCCGGATAGGCTGCCGAGCCCGCCGAGCACGACGAAAATCAAAATGTCAAACGATTTTAAAAAGCCGAAGTTCGACGGCTGGATGATGTAAAAGTGATGCGCGTACAGCGCCCCGGCGATGCCGGCGAAAAACGAACCGATCGCGAACGCCGCCACTTTGTAATACGTCGTGTTGATCCCCATGGCATCGGCGGCGATTTCATCCTCGCGAATCGAGATGCACGCCCGTCCGTGCGTCGAGTTCGTGAAGTTGGCGATCACCAAAATCGTGACAAACAGGCAGGCGAACACCCACGGCCATGTCGTCATATGCGTCACCGTCATGCCGCTCGCCCCGCCGACGTAATCGATGTTCAAGAGCGCGATGCGGACAATTTCGCCAAACCCAAGCGTGGCGATCGCCAAGTAGTCCCCTTTTAAGCGCAAGCTCGGCACGCCGATGATGAGTCCGGCGAGCATCGCCGCCACCCCGGCGGTCAAGACGCCGACCGCAAACGGCAGCTGCAACTTCATCGTCATGACGGCTGAAGCGTAAGCGCCGACGGCGAAAAAGCCGGCATGTCCAATCGAAAACTGCCCGGTGATGCCGATGATCAAGTGAAGGCTCGCGGCCAGCATGACATTGATCGCCATGAAAAAGAGGGTGTTCACATAAAACACATTGAGCGTCCCGCTTGCAATCAACCACTCGACAACAGCGAAAAAGGCGAAGGCCAGTATGACGGAAACCCAAAATCCACGAGTCCGCTTCCAAGTTGCCATTGTCCCCTACCATCCTTTACACTTTTTCTCGTACGTTCTTGCCAAACAATCCGGCCGGCCGGAAAATGAGAATGAGAATTAAAATGACAAACGCCACTCCGTCGCGCCAGAGCGAGTAGCCGAGCCCGCTGACGAGCGATTCAATGACGCCAAGCAACAGCCCTCCGACCATCGCCCCGGGAATGATGCCGATTCCGCCCAACACTGCGGCGACAAACGCTTTCAAACCGGGAAGAATGCCCATCAATGGCTCGATTTTTGTATAATAAATGCCAAAAATGACGCCGGCCGCCCCCGCGAGCGCCGAACCAATGGCGAACGTGGCCGAAATCGTGTTGTCGACGTTGATTCCCATCAACCGGGCCGCTTCCGCATCATGGGAAACAGCGCGCATCGCTTTCCCGATTTTTGTCCGGTGAACGATGAACTGAAGAAGGATCATCAAAACGAGGGACGTGCCGAGGATGAACAGCGACTGGCTGCTGATGACAACCCCAAACAACTCCAAATTCCGGTCCGGCAGCAGCGTGCTCGGATACGCTTCCGGCTGAGCCCCGCGCAAATAAATCGTGACGTACTCAATGAGCAGCGAAACGCCGATCGCTGTAATGAGCACCGCAATGCGCGCCGCATGGCGCAATGGCTTGTACGCAATCCGCTCGATGATCATCCCAAGCACGGCGCAAGATGCCATCGCCAGCAAAAGCGCCGGAAAGAAGCCAACGCCAAGCATCGTCACGGCATAAAATCCGACGAATGAACCGACCATAAAGACGTCGCCATGGGCGAAATTGATGAGCCGAACGATGCCGTACACCATCGTATAGCCAAGAGCGATGAGCGCATAAATGCTGCCTAGAGAAATGCCGTTCACGAGCTGTTGAATGAGTTCCATGATTGCACGCTCCTTAACGCAAACTCGTTTCTTGCCCAAAAGAAAGGCCGGACAGGGGGGCGTCCCCTAGGGTGCGCCCCCTCCCCGCCCCGATAGGCTCATTACGGATTGACTTTTGTTTTAAACTGTTGTTGACCGTCTTTGTATTCCAAAATGGCCGCCGATTTGACCGGGTCATGGTTTTCGTTGAGCGTCAGCGTGCCGGAGACGAGCTGCAAATCTTTCGTTTTCGCCAACGCGTCTTTAATTTTCACTGGATCGGCGCTGCCGGCCCGTTTGATCGCATCCGCCAGGAAGTAGGCCGTATCATAACCAAGCGCGTTGAACGCATCCGGCGCTTTGTTGTATTTCGCTTTGAAGGCTTTTACAAACTCTTGGATTTTCGGATCCGGGTCGCCCGACGAATAATGGTTCGTGATGTACGTGTTGTTCAAGGCATCTTTGCCTGCGATCTCGACCAGCTTCGGCGAATCCCAGCCGTCGCCGCCCATGATCGGCACGTTCAAGCCAAGCTCGCGCGCCTGCTTGACGATGAGGCCGACTTCTTCATAATAGCCCGGCAAGAAAATGAATTCCGGATTCGCCGATTTAATGCGCGTCAGCGTCGCACGGAAATCAGTGTCTTTCGCGACATACGCTTCCTCCGCAACGATTTTGCCGCCGCCTTGGGTGAACGCGTCTTTAAACGAAGCGGCCAGCCCTTTCGAATAGTCGCTCGAGCTGTCGATCAACACCGCCGCGTTTTTCACTTTCAGTTCGTTCAACGCAAATTTGGCCGCCACCGTTCCTTGGAACGGGTCGATGAAGCACGTCCGGAAAACGAACTCATTTACTTTGCCGTCTTTGTTCGTGATCGTTGGGTTCGTGCCCGTCGGCGTAATGAGCGGCACTTTATTGTCGTTGGCGACTTGCACTTGGGCAAGCGTGTTCGTGCTCGTCGCCGAGCCGATGATGGCGACGACTTTATCTTGGCTGATCAACTTGATCGCGCCGTTCGTCGCTTCGGCCGCTTCCGATTTGTTGTCGACTTTCACCAACTCCAGCTTTTTGCCGTTGATTCCTTCTTTGTTGATTTCCTCAAGCGCCAAGTCAAGCCCTTCAGCGATCGACTGGCCGTACGAAGCGACCCCGCCCGACAGCTCGAGGTTGGCGCCGATTTTAATCACATCGCCGCCCCCGCCTCCACCGCCATTCCCGCCTGAAGAACTGCCGCCTTGCTGGTTGCCGCCGCAGCCGGCCATGAGACCTGCCGTCAGCATCAATGAGAAAAAGACACCTGCTACTCTTTTTTTCTTCATTTCTTGTTCCCCCCATTGTTCGAAATGTTCTGTCACACCAGAGCGCACGCCTTTCTCGGCAGGCCATATCGGCAAAGTGCGCCTGCCGCCTTATGCGCTCATCCGCTGCGCCGGACAGCGCAGCGAAAGGGATCCCATGCCTTTCTTCCGATGCCGAACCAACCATTCCCCCTCTCAAACTGCTATGTAAATAATAAAACTATTTTCAATTTAATATAATATTACAAAATTTGCGGAGGCCCGTCTAGTTCTTTTCTATTTGAAAAACAAAAAAGCTGTTTCCTCTTGACAAACGTCAGAGAAACAGCCAAAGCCCTTCACCGGACAGAACGCTTTTTTTGCATAACATTTCCATGTTTCTGTCAAAACCATTCCCGACGGCTAACGCGGGCATCCGTCAACCTAACAGAACTATATATGCAACGAAGAAGGTGAACAGATCCTTGACGGAAAAGCGGTTTGTCCATTTTCGACTGTCGAAGGCAAGCCGCAGGCTTGCCTCCGTCACGCCAAGGCGTGACGGAAGGCCGAACAACCGCCTGCTTCACAGACCCGTATATGGGCCTGGAAGCAGCTTGGTTCGGTCGCCTGACAGTCGATCCAATCCTCAGTAAAAACTCCAAATGGAAACGCTTCAAATGGCATCGATATAGACAACGAGAGGAGGAAAGGGTATTCTTCCCCCACTTACTCATTGGGCTTCGCCCTTCCCATTCGTTGAAGTGGGGGTCTCCTGCGCTAATCATGATGAAAAATGAGGCTCAATTTGAAAAACCTTATAAACTCCGCTCTTCTCTCGAATCAAGAACGATCGATTTAGGAAAATGACGGCCGCCGGATTTCTAGAGGCACGCATGGACAGCCTTTCCCGCTACCTCTTCGGAAGCTGGATGGACGGGCCGACTTGACCGCCGTTTTTGTTGTAAAATTGCGGCACTTCTCCCGGAATAAAGCGCATCACAACGGGAATATCCGTTGTTACATTGGAAATTTTCGAGGCAAAAGGAATGACGACTTGGATGTCGACTGATACATGAATGTCAATTTCAATAAAAAAACTGTTAATATCATAGGCTCGAATTTCTTTCGTGACTTCCGAGTTGACGTTGCCGACGATCTGAAACTGCACCGGAATGCGCGGGCCGAGGTTGGCCAAGAGTACATTATCCGTGATTTGTCCAAGCGGAATGTAATAAATGATGCCACGGCTGTTTCCCGTTCCGGATTCGACTTCGGGAAGAACCATCCGTTCAATCCGTCCTTCTGTCGCCGCCTTTAAGCTTTCCATCACATGATCATCCGTCTCCGATAAGATGCGGTTGATCACCGCGGTGTCAAAATCAACTGACACAATTTTGCCGCTTTCGTCCTTCTGAACCGTGACCAGCTGTCGAAATTCAGGGTTGTCTTTTTGAAACTGCTGCTCAATGGCGTTATTGATCACCAAGTTGGCAATCCGCTTTGTTTCTGTTTCGGCAATTTCCATGAGCACCGGCTTGATGCCCTTATTGACAATCCAAAGGCTTACCGCCGTCGAGAACATAAAAAAAACGAACGTCAATAAAAACACATAGCGGAACGGGAGCGGCCCTCTCCGCACGAATCGGGGGCGCAACAAAATGAAAATCCCTCCTTTACAAGCTATATGTATGCTTGCAAGGAGGGAGAATTTCACCGCATTTTCAACAGCGCGTCTTTTCCTTTCATTCCCTGTTCAATGCCGAGCTCCAAAGCGGCGACTGTCACCGATTCCAGCGGCGCCTCGAGCAACTGTTCAATCGTGCGCACCCCGACCGCCCGCCCGGCGATAATGCCGCGGTCGCGCAATTTTTCATTCAACAGCGCCACATCGAGCGCCCCGCACATAATGTACCCTTTTTCACTCGCCACCGCCAACAAATTCGTTTTCGGCAGCTGGACGGACACCGCAATAAACGGATGCCCATCAATGATGATCGGCTTGACTTCCACCATCGCCGCAGTCACACTCCTTTCCATACTCCAATGTATGAAGCATGGAAAAAGAAGTGCCTGCCTACCGGGCCAATTTCCAGGCAAGAAGATCGCGCAAAAACTCCGGCATGTAATACGTTTTCTCCGCCGCCCGCCGAATTTGCGGATAAAAATGGCCGATCGCAAACATATCGGTCGTCGCCACCTCATACGTACGCTCCGGATCAAGCGGTTCACCGTTGATCCTAATGCCGCGGATATGCCATTGGCCGTCCTCCTCGAGTTCGGTCTCGATGTCCACGCCGTCGTACACCATTTCCCCCATCACTTCGCCGCGAAAGCCGAACCCTTTAAACCGCAAATGCTTCATCCGCTCCGTATTCGCCTCGATCATAATTTCTTTGAGCTCCGCCCCGCGCAGCTTCACTTTGCACGGGTTAAGCGGATGCGGGCAAATACGGTGCAAATCTTTTTTTGTCACCGGCCCTTTCGACAGCGGCTCAAGCAGCACGCCGGCGTTGACCATGCCGATGTCCGCCTGGCACCATTCCCGCAAGGCGGAAGCAAGCACATGCGCGAGCGGCGACGGAGCAAACCAGTTGATCGGCAAATCCTCTTCGAGTTCGGCGACCCGTTCCGCCTCAAGCTGCGCCAAGCTTTCCTGCTCGAGGCGGCGAAGACGGCGCTCCACCTCTTCCGAGCGCGGCAGCGCCGCGACATCGACGACCGCCGCCGACGTCCGCGCCAAGCGCCCATCTTCAACCTCGAGCTTGACGACGCCGACGTACTGTCCATATTTTCCAGCCGCGCAAAGGAGCGCCCCGTTGACTTGTTTCCCTTCCGGAAACAGATGATGGGTGTGGGCGCCTAAAATGACATTGATGCCCGGAATCTCAGCGGCCATTTTTTCATCATCATGCACGCCGAGATGGGACAAGACAACGACGCAGTCCGCCTGCGGCTTCACCTCCGCCACCGCCGCCCGCAGCGTCTCAAACGGCGAAGCAACGGTCCAGCCGAGCGACTCGTAAAAATGCCGAAACGGAGCGGTCGCGCCGACGACCCCGATGCGAAACGTCTCTGTCGCCGGGATGACGGCATACGGCAGCGCCCACGGCGGCCGCGCGCCGTCGCGGCGAAACAAATTGGCGACGACAACCGGAAACCGCGCCCGCTCGTAGAGCGAATCGAGTTCGCTGTAATCCAAGGTGATCCCTTCGTTGTTGCCGATCGTCACCGCATCATAGCCAAGATCGTTCAACAAGTCCACATTCGCCTTCCCCCGCGTCGCTTCGGTAATCGGGTGCACGCGGTCGAGAAAATCGCCGACATCAAACAAAAGCATCGCCTCGTTGCGCGCGCGATGCTCCCTTCTGCGTTCCGACAAAAAGCGGGCGATTTGCGGCCAATGTTCAAAATGGCTGTGGACGTCGTTGGTGTGATAAAGATAGACGATTTGCTTCAATGCTCCCCCTCCTCCACTACGCCAGACTTTCCCATACAAGCCGAACCCCAAGCAGCACGAGCACGACCCGAAGCACGACGACAAGCGTTCGGCTCGGCATCCGCTTGTTGATCCATGCCCCCGTCTTCGCGCCGATCCACACGCCGGGGATGAGGGTGAGGACAAACGTCCATTTCACATTGCCCATCGTCACATGCGTCAGCGAACCGACGAGTGAAGACAAAAAAATCATCAACATCGATGTGGCGACCGCCACATGGGGCGGAAAACGAAAGAGCACGATCATCGCTGGAACCATCAACGAGCCGCCGCCAATGCCAAACAGCCCGCCGAAAAAGCCGACGACAAAGGCGATGGCAACCGCCGCCAGCGGTTGGTAGCGGTAAACAGAAACGTCCCCGTTCCGGTCGGTGTACGTGCGGACGACTTTCCGCCGCCACCATGGCGCCGGCTGCGCCTGTTCCACCGCTGTTCGTTCGGCCCCATGTTCTTTCGCCGCCGCCGTCTCTGCCGCCGAGCGTTTTGTTTTCTTTTGGCTCAGCGACAAAAAGAGCGACATGGCGATTAAAAACAGCCCAAAGTACAACGAAAAATGCGCCACGCTCAGCGTATTGTTCACCCAGGCGCCGACGACCGCCCCCGGGACGCTGCCGAGACTAAACAGCAGCCCGCTTCGATAATCGACCATTTGGTCTTTCATGTACGACAACGTGGACGATAGCCCGTTGAAAATAATGACGACCAACGACGTGCCGACCGCGACTTGCGGCGTCACCGCCGACAGCCAGCCGAGCGCGCCGAAAAACAAAAGCGCCGGCACGATGATCACCCCGCCGCCAAGGCCGGCCAAACTGCCGACCGTTCCGGCCATAAAGCCAATCAATGCAAGCAACGCATAAGACATCTCCCCGTCTCCCCCATCTCATCGCTTCAAAATAAATCGAGCTGCCGCGGCGCAAGGCCTGCATATTCAATACCGAGCAGGTCGATCAGCTGCTTCGCATTATCGGCGGCATCGCCGCCGGAGTTGTTGTTAAACAGCACATAAATGTTGTCCGTCTTCGCCTCGAGCGCCCGGATGCGATCTGCCCATTCGCGCAGCTCGCGCTCATTGTAGCGGTATAAATAACGGACGGCCCGCCAGTTCTCGCCGGCCGTCGCCTTGTTCCAGCCGTGCACGTTGCGGCCGTGCAGGCGGATCAGCGTCTTTTCGCGATTAGTCGGATGCAAAACGGTCGGCACCGACCCTTCCCCCGCCTGCGGCTCGTCGCAAATGCTGTGAATCCACCCTTCCTCTTCCATAAAGCGAAGCGTCTTTTCGCGAAAGCGCGGCGAAAACCATGATTGGTGCCGAAATTCAAGCGCCGCCGGCACTTCCCCCATCCGCGCCTTCACCCAGCGCAAGTACGCGACATGCTCGCGCCGGCAGTCAAACCACGGCGGAAACTGAAACAGCACCATCGCCAATTTTCCCGCTTCTTGAAACGGCGCGATCGATTCCAAAAACGCGGCAACCATCTCTTCCTTGTTTTCATATGGAATCGGGCCGCGCTCATGTCCGGTCATCCCTTGATAGGCCTTCACGATAAACTGAAACGACGGCGGCGTCTCGCGAATCCATTTTTCCACGTTCGCACGCGGCTGAATGGCGTAAAAATACGAATCGACCTCCACCGTCGGAAAATGCGCCGCATATTCCGGCAATTTATCTTTCGCCGCCAAACCGGGCGGATAGAGGCTGTCATGATCGCCCCAGCCGGTCAGTCCGATGTAAATCATGGCCATCACCAATTCACTCCATTTCCAACTATCTTCACTATACCACAAGTGCGACTGCCTTAAAATCAAAACGCCTGCTGTCCATGCGGCCGACACTGGCGGGCGAGGCGTTGGAGTTTGTCCAGCCGTGCCAAGAGAAAAACCATGATTGAAATGAGTCCAAAACTGCTCTACAATGGTATTCGCAAAAAATTCTAACAATATCATAACTGGAAAGGCGGCGATCCCCATTGATCCATCTCTATTCATTCATGATGTTGTCTATTTTTTTGATTGTGCTGCCGGGGCCCGATACGGCGATTGTTACAAAAAACACTATTTCGGTCGGGAAAATCGGCGGATTGAAAACCGCTTTTGGAGTTTGTTGCGCCCTTTTTATCCATACCGCTGCGGCGGCTTTAGGGCTTTCAGCCGTCATTATGCAATCTGCCCTGCTGTTTTCGATCCTGAAGTATGTGGGTGCTGTGTACTTAACGTATTTAGGTGTTAAGGCATTATATGGAGTCATGAAAAAAGGGGAAGCCCTAGGTGTAGAAACGGACATCAAAGGCGGAGGACAACATACTGCCTGCTTCAAGCAAGGGTTTCTGACCGATTTCTTAAATCCGAAAGTGGCGGCCTTTTTCTTAACCTTTTTGCCGCAATTCGTAGCACCGGGCTCGCACTCCTTTGTTCCGTTTCTCATGATGGGGGCGGCTTATACGGCGATGACCGCTATATGGTTTTTGTTTTACATTTCCTTCGTCCATTGTATTAGCGATTTCATGAAGCGGCCGAAAACGAAGAAATGGATCGAAGGAATCACGGGCGCGGTGATGATCGGGTTTGGCATCAAATTGGCGCTTGAAAAAGTCCAGCGCTAAACAGGAAGACGGAGCGCGGCGGAACAGAGCTGCTTGGCATGTGAAATCAATGACAGGGGAGCGCCCAAAAAAGAGCGCTCCCCTAAAGACATGAATCCCCCTTGAAGGAGTGAAGTGGCCGGCAACACGGCAGCAACTTATTAGAGGGGCGGCCTTAACGTTTCCGGATATGCCATTCATCCAATTATTGAAAAGAATAAGCACGGCCGCTCCCCATTTTGTCATAATTGTGGATGTTTTGTGGGTGAAGCGCCCGCAAACGAACGCTCCATCCTTGATTCATCAAGCTTACCCAATGCTTCCTTCCATTTCGAACTTGATCAAGCGGTTCATCTCGACGGCGTATTCCATCGGCAGCTCGCGAGTGAACGGCTCGATGAAGCCCATGACGATCATTTCTGTCGCTTCCTGCTCGGAAATGCCGCGGCTCATCAAGTAGAACAGCTGCTCTTCCGACACTTTCGACACTTTCGCTTCGTGCTCAAGCGAGATGTTGTCATTTAAAATTTCGTTGTACGGAATCGTATCCGATGTCGACTGGTTGTCAAGAATGAGCGTGTCGCATTCGATGTTCGAGCGCGAACCGGACGCTTTGCGGCCGAAATGGACCATGCCGCGGTACGTGACTTTTCCGCCTTGTTTCGAGATCGACTTCGAGACGATCGTCGAAGACGTATTCGGCGCCAAGTGGATCATTTTCGCCCCGGCGTCTTGGTGCTGCCCTTTGCCGGCGATGGCGATCGACAGCGTCAAGCCGCGCGCCCCTTCGCCTTTTAAAATGACGGCCGGGTATTTCATCGTCAGCTTTGAGCCGATGTTGCCGTCGATCCATTCCATCGTCGCGTTTTCTTCGCAGACGGCGCGCTTCGTCACCAAGTTGAAAACGTTGTTCGCCCAGTTTTGGATCGTCGTGTAGCGGCAGTACGCGCCTTTTTTGACGATGATTTCCACGACCGCGCTATGGAGCGAGTTCGTCGTGTAAATCGGCGCGGTGCAGCCTTCGACGTAATGGACGTGCGCCCCTTCATCGACGATGATGAGCGTCCGCTCAAACTGCCCCATGTTTTCCGAATTGATGCGGAAGTACGCCTGCAACGGCGTATCGACTTTGACGCCTTTCGGAACGTAAATGAACGAACCGCCCGACCAGACGGCCGAGTTCAAAGCGGCAAATTTGTTATCGGTCGGCGGCACGACTTTGGCGAAATACTCACGGAACAAGTCTTCGTTTTCTTTCAGCGCCGAGTCGGTGTCTTTAAAGATGACGCCGAGTTTTTCCAAATCCTCTTTCATGTTATGGTAGACGACTTCTGATTCGTATTGTGCGGAAACGCCGGCCAAATATTTTTGTTCCGCCTCTGGAATACCGAGCTTATCGAACGTCGCTTTGATCTCCGCCGGCACTTCATCCCATGAACGGCCCGATTTTTCCGTCGGCTTGACGTAGTAGGTGATTTCGTCAAAATCCAAGCTCGACAGGTCGCCGCCCCATTGCGGCATCGGTTTGCTGTAGAAGATGTCGAGCGCTTTTAAGCGGAACTCGAGCATCCATTGCGGCTCGTTTTTCATCCGCGAAATTTCTTCGACGACTTCGCGCGTCAGGCCGCGCTGGGCGCGGAAGACGGAGACGTCCTTGTCGACGAAGCCGTACTTGTATTCACCGATTTCCGGGGCTTTTTTCGCCATCTCGGTTCACCTTCCTTCATGTTCATGATTGTGCAGCCCTTTTTCGAGCGCTTTCCACGCCAACGTCGCGCATTTGATGCGGGCGGGAAATTTGGAAACGCCTTGGAGCGCCTCGATGTCGCCAAGGTCAACGGAATCGTCGTACTCTTTGCCTTGGATCATGTCGGAGAAAATGTGGGCGAGCCGAAGCGCCTCCTCCACCGTTTTTCCTTTGATCGCCTGCGTCATCATCGACGCCGACGACATCGAAATCGAACAGCCTTCCCCTTCAAACTTGACGTCGGCGACTCTTCCGTCTTCCACTTTCATTGTCAAGTGGATGCGGTCGCCGCACGTCGGGTTGTTCATGTTGACATCGACGTTCGTGCCCTCAAGCACCCCGCGGTTGCGCGGGTTTTTATAATGATCCATAATGACTTGGCGGTAAAGCTGGTCCAACGGATGGTTAGAAGACATGGCTGAAGTACTCCTTCGCTTTCTGTAATGCGGCGATGAACCGGTCGATTTCCTCTTTGGTGTTGTACAGATAGAAGCTCGCCCGGGCGGTCGCCGTCACGTCAAGCCACTTCATGAGCGGCTGGGCGCAATGGTGGCCAGCGCGGATGGCGATGCCTTCGGCGTCCAAAACGGTCGCCACATCGTGCGGATGCACACCGTCGATGTTAAACGTCACCAGCCCCGCCCGCTCCTTCGGTCCGTAGACGGTGACGCCTTCGATATCCGCCATTCGTTCAAGCGCGTATTGCGCCAGTTCATGCTCATGGGCGGCAATCGCGTCCAAGCCGACTTGCTCGAGGAAATCGATCGCCGCGCCAAGGCCGATGGCGCCGGCGATGATCGGCGTGCCGCCTTCAAATTTCCACGGCAGCTCTTTCCACGTCGAGTCGTACAGCTCGACAAAATCGATCATTTCACCGCCGAATTCCACCGGTTCCATCTGCTCAAGCCATTTCTTTTTGCCATATAATACGCCGATGCCCGTCGGCCCGCACATTTTATGGCCGGAAAACGCCAAAAAGTCGCAATCGAGTTCTTGGACGTCGATCTTCATATGCGGAGCGCTTTGCGCTGCGTCGACGACGACGATCGCCCCGCGTTCATGGGCGATGCGGGCGATCTCGCGAATGGGGTTGATCGTGCCGAGCACGTTCGACACATGGACGATGGCGACGATTTTCACAGCGGGCGTCACCGTGGCCTCCACATCGCGCAAATCGATCGTGCCGTCTTCCTGCAGCGGAATGTATTTCAGCGTCGCGCCCGTTTGCTTCGCCAGCTGCTGCCATGGGATCAAGTTGCTGTGATGTTCCATGTACGTGATGACAATCTCATCGCCTTCTTTGACATGGGCGCGCCCGTAGCTTGAGGCGACCAAGTTGAGCGACGCCGTCGTGCCGCGCGTAAAGATGATTTCCTGAGCCGATTGCGCGTTTAAAAAACGCCGAACTTTTTCGCGCGCGCCTTCGTACGCGTCGGTCGCCTTCGTCCCAAGCGTATGAACGCCGCGGTGGACGTTCGAGTTGTACTCGCGGTAGTAGCGGTCAAGCGCTTCAATCACCGGCAACGGCTTTTGCGATGTCGCCGCGCTGTCAAAATAGACGAGCGGATGACCGTTGACATTCTGATGCAAAATCGGAAACAACGCGCGAATTTCGTTCACATTCATGATTGAACTTTCCTTTCAATCACTTCAATTAATTGATTTTTCACGCCTTCAATCGGAATCGCCTCGACAACCGGCGCCAAAAAGCCGTGGATGATGAGCCGTTCTGCGTCGCGCCTCGGAATGCCGCGGCTCATCAAGTAATACAATTGAATGGGGTCGATGCGGCCGACCGACGCCGCGTGGCCCGCCATGACGTCGTCTTCATCGATCAACAAAATCGGGTTCGCATCGCCGCGCGCTTTTTCGCTCAGCATCAGCACGCGCGACTCCTGCTCAGCGTTTGATTTCGACGCACCGTGCTCGATTTTGCCGATGCCGTTGAAAATCGAGGTGGCGCTGTCGCGGACGACGCCGTGCTTTAAAATCGTTCCTTCCGTATGCTTGCCGTAATGGATGACGCTCGTCGTCACGTTTTGCACTTGCTCGCCGCGGCTGACCGCGACCGTTTTCGCATCGCCGATCGAACCATCGCCGACGAGGCGGGTGATGTTCTCGGAAACGGTATTCCCGTCATTCATCAACCCGAGCGCCCATTCGATCCGCCCGTCGCGCCCAGCGATGCCGCGCCGGTTGACGTACGTCGTCGTGCCTTTCGCCAAGTGGTCGACCGCCGCGAAAAAGACGCTTGCGTTCGCTTCGGCAAACACTTCAGCGACAACGTTGACGACCGCTTTTCCTTCCCCGCTTGCCGATACATAGTTTTCAACAAACACGACGCGGCTGTTGTCTTCCGCGACAATGATCACGTGGTTAAACAAGGCGATGTCGTCTTCATCTTGAATATAGACCGCCTGAAGCGGCGTTTCGATTTCGACGTTTTTCGGGACATAGACGAACACGCCGCCGTTAAACAGCGCAGCATGGAGAGCGGCGAGGCGGTGCTCATCCGGCTTGACCGCCGTCATCCAATAGCGCTTCAGCAAATCGCCATGCTCGCGCGCCGCCGTGAACATATCGGTGAAAATGACGCCTTTTTCTTTTAATTCAGCCGAAAGCGACACATACGCCGGCGTATGGTTGCGCTGCACGTACAAGTTTTTCGTCCCTTCGCCCGCCTCGATGAGCGCCTTGACCGCTTCCGGCAAGCCGTTCAAGTCCGCATACGGCGCGCTGTCGACCGCATGGCGGGCGAACTCGGTGAAATTCCATTTATCAATTTTCGTCTTCTCCGGTTTCGGAAGCGGCAGCCGCTCCGCCAGCGCAAGCGCCTCAAGCCGCCGCGCCGTCAGCCAGTCCGGCTCACCATGCCCGCTTGAGAACGTGCGGACGTACTGTTGGTCGAATGGAATTTTCGTTTCTGTCGCCATAGTCCTCCTCCTAACGCTTACGCTTCTTGTCCGACCGTTTCGTCTTCGATGCCAAGCTCTTTTTTGATCCAATCGTACCCTTCCGCCTCAAGCCGCTGTGCCAGTTCCGGGCCGCCGGACTTGACGATGCGCCCTTGCATCATGACGTGCACGTAATCCGGCGTGATGTAATTGAGCAGCCGCTGATAGTGGGTGATGATCAAACAGCCGAACTCGCTGCTGCGCATTTCGTTGACGCCTTTGGCGACAATTTTCAGCGCGTCAATATCCAACCCGGAGTCAATCTCGTCCAAAATCGCAATTTTGGGCTCCAACATCATCAATTGCAAAATTTCGTTCCGCTTTTTCTCCCCGCCTGAGAATCCTTCGTTCAAATAACGGTGCGCCATATCCGGATTCATTTCCAAAAACGCCATTTTTTCATCAAGCTTGCGGATGAATTTCATGAGCGAAATTTCGTTGCCTTCGCCAAGCCGGGCGTTAATGGCGGCCCGCAAAAAGTCGGCGTTCGTCACCCCACTGATTTCGCTCGGATATTGCATGGCCAAAAACAGGCCGGCACGCGCCCGCTCGTCGACTTCCATCTCGAGGACGTTTTGGCCGTCAAGCGTCACCGATCCTTCTGTCACTTCATATTTCGGATGGCCCATAATGGCCGATGCCAGCGTCGATTTCCCCGTCCCGTTCGGACCCATGATGGCGTGGATTTCCCCGCCTTTGACTTCCAAGTCCACTCCTTTTAAAATCTCTTTTCCCTCCACGGCGACGTGGAGATTACGAATCGTCAAGACTGCCATGCAGCATACCTCCAATTCCCGATTGAGAGTCAGTTCGCTCGCTTGTCTTCTAGCGATCGCTCATTCTCATTTTATTCTCATTACAATTTTATAACAAATGAAAACTGCCTGCAACTTCCCTGCTCTGTTTTTCACGATGGCCGTGTGAAAAACCGCATCTTTTATTTATTTTACACGAAAACCGTAAGCTTGTACGAGTTTTTGCAAAAAAAAGACCCCGTTTTTTTCCGGAGTCTAGTGAGTCGTCCGCAGCTCGCGGAGGCATTCTTGCACGAGCGTCACCGCCTGGCTCATCGCCGCCCCGCCGCCAAAAGCGGCCGCCACCGCGCACGCTTCCAAGATTTCTTGTTCCGATGCCCCTTCATCAACGCATCCTTTCGTGTGATAAATCGTGCAATACTCATCTTGCGTCGCCAAGCTGATGCCAAGAGCGATCAGCTGCTTTTCCTTTTTCGACAGCGCCCCCTCGGCAAAGCAAGCTTCCGTAAAGGCGTTAAATCGCTCCGCTACGTTCGGAAGCTTTTGGGTGAACGCCCCAAGCCCTTCTTTGTAGTGGCGAAGCGCCGATTCGACCGATGACTGTGTGCCGTTGTTCATCTTCGTTTTCCTCCTTTGTCCGTTTCTGCTGTTAGTATGCATGCAGGAACCACAAATTAAACGGCGAATAACATCGGAAAAAGGAGGAGATCAACATGGCCCGTTGGATCGTGTTTTTCGTGACGGCCGCCGCCGGTTCGTTCATCGTCTGGATGGCGATGAGCGCTGCCCTTGGCGAAAGCGGAGAGGGCTCATTCAGCTTAACCGCCGTTGTCGCGCTTCAAAATTGCCTCATCATTTTGCTGCTCGTTGCCATTTTAGAGCGGCTGGCGAAAAAGAAATAACGGGAGCGAAACACTCCCGTTATTGATTGTTTTCCGCTGCCGGAATGACGGCACCATGGTATTTTTCTTTGATGAAATCTTGAATTTCTTTCGATTGCAGCACTTCGACCAATGTTTTGATTTCCTTCCGGTTTTCATCGCCTTTGCGCACGGCGACAATGTTCACATACGGATTGTTTTTCGGCGACTCAACGGCGATCGGGTCTTTCGCCGGATCCAAGCCGGCGTCCAACGCATAGTTGGCATTGATCAGCACCGCATCGCCTTCGCCGTTTTTGTAAATTTGCGGCAGCAGCCCAGCGTCGACATCGGCTTTAAATTTCAAATGTTTCGGATTTTCAATGATATCATTGACCGTCGCTTTCGTTTTATCGACGCCCGGTTTCAGCTTAATGAGCCCTTTTTCTTGCAGCATCGACAAAATGCGGCCGTGGTCGGCGACCGAGTTGCTCATGATGATGGTCGCACCGTCGGGCAATTCTTCAATGCTTTTGTATTTTTTCGAATACAGGCCGATCGGCTCGATATGAATGCCGCCGGCGTTGACGAAATCATAGCCGTATTCTTTCTTTTGCGATTCTAAATACGGAATGTGTTGGAAATAGTTTGCGTCGATTTGCTTCTCAGCCAATGCTTTGTTCGGCAAGATGTAATCTTGGAACGTGATGATCTCCAAGTCGATGCCTTTTTTCTTCAAAATCGGTTTCGCTTTTTCCAAAATTTCCGCATGCGGCACGTTCGACGCGCCGACTTTCAGCTTTACCAATTTGCCGCCTTCCGCGTTGTCGTTCTTGTTGCCGCCGCATGCCGCCAAAGCGAACACAAGCATCGCAGCGAACAAAACACCCAGCCATTTTTTCATCCGTTGTTCCTCCTTTATCGTTTATCGATTTTTGCAGTGACAAAGTCACCGATGGCCTGAATGACAAATACAATGACGAGCACCAATACGGTCGCGACAAACGTCACATCGTTATGGTTGCGCTGGAACCCTTCCAAATACGCCAAGTTCCCAAGCCCGCCAGCGCCGATGACCCCGGCCATCGCCGTATAGCTGACGAGCGACACCGCCGTCACCGTAATGCCGGAGACAAGCGCCGGCAGCGATTCGGGCAAGAGCACTTTCCAAATGATCGTCCACGTCGAGGCGCCCATCGCCTGCGCCGCTTCGATGACGCCTTTATCAATTTCACGAAGCGCGATTTCGACCATGCGGGCATAAAACGGCGCGGCCCCGATAATGAGCGCCGGCAGCGCCGCATTGGCGCCAAGCATCGTCCCGACGAGCCATTTCGTAAACGGAATGAGCAAAATAATTAAAATAATGAACGGAATGGAGCGGAAAATATTCACAAACGCGGCGATGACCGCATTGATCCATCGGTTTTCCCATAGATTGCCCTTTGCCGTCAAAAATAACAGCAAGCCAAGAACGATCCCAAGGACGAAGGTGGCCGCCACCGCCATCCCGGTCATGTACAGCGTCTCGACCGTCGCCGCCCACATCGTCTCCCATTGCACGTTCGGCAGGAGGTTAGCGAGCATCGTGAATCACCTCCACCGCCACTTGCTGGCGTTGAATATAGTCAAGCGCCCGGCCGATTTCATCCGCCGCCCCGTCGAGGTGAACGAACAGCACCCCATAGGCGCCTTGATGGGTTTGCGAAATTTTCCCTTGCAAAATGTTGACATCGACGGCAAACTGGCGCACCACTTCGGTGATGAGCGGCTTCCCGGCGGCCGCGCCGACGAACGTCAGCTGCGCGATCACCCCGTTCGGGTATTGGCCAAACAAATGGGAAATCGCCTCTTCCGTCTCCTCGGGCTCGATCAATTGTTGGACGAACCGTTTCGTAATCGGCTGCTGCGGGTTCCGGAACACATGCAGCACGTCGCCTTGCTCGACGATTTTGCCGCTTTCCATCACCGCGACGCGGTCGCAAATTTTACGGATGACGTGCATTTCATGGGTGATGAGCACAATCGTCAGCCCGAGCCGCTTGTTGATGTCAACGAGCAAGTCCAAAATCGCATCGGTCGTCTGCGGATCCAACGCCGACGTCGCCTCATCGCAAAGCAAAACTTTCGGATTGTTGGCGAGCGCGCGGGCGATGCCGACCCGCTGCTTTTGTCCGCCGCTCAGCTGCGCCGGGTAGGCGTCCTCGCGCCCGGAAAGGCCGACGAGTTCGATCAGCTCATCCACCCGCTTGTTCCGCTCCTCTTTCGGAACGCCGGCAATTTCAAGCGGAAAAGCGATGTTTTCCCTGACGGTGCGCGACCAAAGCAAGTTGAAATGCTGAAAAATCATCCCAATTTCTTGGCGCGCCTTGCGCAGCTCCCGACCTTTCACGCGCGTCATATCGCGGCCGGCGACGATCACCCGGCCGCTCGTCGGCTTCTCAAGTCCATTCAGCAGCCGGATGAGCGTGCTTTTCCCCGCGCCGCTGTAGCCGATGATGCCGAAAATTTCCCCTTCGCGAATGTCAATCGACACGTTGTCGACGGCCGTGACCGAGCCGTTGGCCGCTTGATAAATTTTTGTCACCTGCTCGAGTGCAATCATTGTTTCACCTTCCTTCCCCTCAAGACGGCAAAGCGCAAAAAGAAAACCTTTCTGCCCGCAAAGAGAACAGAAAGGTATTGTGCACCATTCCGTCTCTTATCTCTCAAAGCAGGCCGCTTTGTGTGAATTGGCACCATTTCAGCGCATGCGCTGACGGTTGCCGGGCTTCATTGGGCACATCCCTCCACCTCTCTTGATAAGAGCGCAACAATCACCTATTCAATTGGTTACGATTGTGATTGTATCATCGCCTGTCGAATGCTGTCAATCATTTTTTACCCAACATGCCGATACGGCTTGGCCAAATGGAGGAGCGACTCGAGAAGCAATAGATGGCGGAAGCTTCCTGACACGTGCACTTCTTGCAACCGAACGAGCTGCTGCAACTTCAGTTCACCGTTCAACAGCGATGCGAGCGATGCTTTGGAACCTCTAATCGTCAATGTTTTCCGTTCATCGTGTTCCATCTCCGCCGCAGACGACTCCTTGCCAACCACCAACAGCACGGTTTCATCCCCGCTTTCAAACCGAACGCACAGCTGTTCATCCGGCAAAATCGGCAACAAATGGCGCAACACTTGCATCCGTTCCACGAACTTCCCGATCAATTCACGCATTTCCATGGATATCTCCCTCCCCCATTTCCTTATGTTTCTTTCATTTCCATCTGGAAGAGGGAAATCCTTTACAAAAATCTCGACAACGATGTTGGCGAAACAACGCCGTTTTTGTCATTTCCCAAGAAATGTGTCAAATGGCGTCAAAAAAAGGCGGATCACTGGGGCGGCAAACAAGTTTGAATCACTTCATACAAATACGGAACGGAATGAAAGGCATACCACTTGCCCGCGATCGTTCCGTTCACAAAAAGAAGCAGGCAAGGAACGCTTTCGATTTTCCACGCAACCGCCTGCTCAGGGATATAGTTGATGTCCGTTTCGTAAAACGGCAGCGCCGGAAACAACTGCTCCACCACCGTGAGCATCCGCCGCGCCAGCTGGCACGTGCCGCACAGCGGGGTATACAAGTAAAGGACGAGAAGCGGCTCGCTTTCCACCACTCGCTTGACATCGTTTCGGTCGATCGCTTTCACTCCCCTCCCCCTCTCATGAGCAATTCGATGCGGACGTCGAAATCGGCGCGCAACAGCACTTGCGCCAAGTGCCAAATCGGGGCGGCCGCCACTTCACGGTACGCCCGGTCAATGTAAATATGCTCTGCCTCTGGAAACATGCGGCGAAACTGGCGGCGCAATTTTTCCCCCGCTTCATCGGCATCCGCCAATAAGTACACATCATATCCTTCCAGCTCATCAGCCCATTCTTCCAAACGCGCGTCGCTGATCGTGCCGTTCGTGCAAAGAATGACGACAGGCTCATTCAGGACGGCCGCCACCTTTTGCTTGTCCGATCGCCCTTCCACAATGATCACTTTTTCCACGCGTCGCATGTCCGACCCACCTACTTCAAAAGGAGATACGATATTGTATGCCCCGCGCCGGCGAAAGGTGGAAAAAGAAAAGCAACGGCATCGCACCGTTGCCTTTCAACACCAGCCCGCTTCCCCGTCGCAGTCAACATATTTTTGGTCCGGTTCAACGGTAGCGGTCACCTGTTTGAAAATTCTCCCGTTTTGTTCGATATATCCATTTTTCAACGGGACGGCCGCTGGAAGCGGAAGGCGCCCGATGAGCTCTCCTTCCTCGTACAATTCCAGCGAGCGGCCGTTCAGTTTGCCGATGATCCGTTCCGTGACATCCATGTGCTTCGTTTGCAACACCATCGCGAGCACCCCTTTTTCAATCACATTCCGGTATGTATAGAGTGCCCGAATCGAAGCGAAGATTGCAGGAACGTTTATCCTTCGTTGATCATCGCTTCGTATTGCTCGGCCGTCAACAAGTTGTCAATTTCGCTCAAATCGTTCGGTTTGACGACGATCATCCACGCTTTTTCATACGGCGATTCATTCACATATTCTGGATTATCGTTTAACGCTTCGTTCACTTCAACGACCGTGCCGCTGATCGGTGCATACAGTTCCGAGACGGTTTTCACCGATTCAACGCTGCCGAACGGCTCGTTGGCCGTAATTTCGGTTCCGACTTCCGGCAGCTCGACAAAGACGATGTCGCCAAGCTCCGATTGGGCGTAATCCGTAATGCCGACGCGCACGTTCTCTCCTTCCACGCGCACCCATTCATGCTCTTTTGTGTAACGAAGTTCTTTTGGCGTGTTCATCCAATCCCTCCATCGCGACAAAATGTATCCTTTTTCATCATAACCGATTTTCCGCAAAAACTCACTGAATTCACCCGATTTTGCAAAAATTTTTATGCCTTCTCCGCGAAAAACGCCTCGTATTCTTGTTCGCGAAAGCCCACGACGACCCGCTCGCCGTCTGTTAAAATCGGCCGTTTGACCAACATCCCGTCCGAGGCGAGCCAATCGAGCATCTCGTCTTCCGAGGCGCCATCGAGCCGGTCCTTCAAGCCAAGCTCACGGTATTTCATGCCGCTTGTATTGAAAAATTTTTTGAGCGGCAGCCCGCTTTTCCGGTGCAGGTCGGCGAGCTGCTCTTTCGTCAGCGGCTCGTCGACCAAATGCACCGTTTGCACCTCAATGCCGTGTTCATCCAACCATTTTTTCGCCTTCCGGCACGTTCCGCATTTTGGATACCAATAGAGCGTGAGCGCCATCTTCACTCCCCCTTTCATTTCCGCTGTTTGGACGATCAAGAAGAAAAGAAGCACCAGGCAGTCTGCCTGGCACTTCCCATTATCACACAATATACCGTTCGGCTTCAATGAGCGCGGCAGCCGCTTCGCGTTTTTTCGCGATCACGTTGATCGGCGTATGGCGCGTCAGCCGGCGGAGCGCGGCGAGCATCATCCGCAGCGTGTCGCCTTGTTCCACGGCGACGAGCGTCTCTTTCGCATGGGCTTCAATTTCATTGAACGCCTCTTGGCAGAAAATTTGCGTGTACAGCACTTTTTGCTTGTTTTTCTCCTCACCGCTCGCTTGAATCGCTTTTTCCGTGCGCAAGAGCGCCGATTCCATCGCGTAAATGTTCGAGACGATGTCGGCGATGTTGACGAGCACTTCTTGCTCTTCTTCAATGCGCTGGCCGTATTTTTGCGCCGCTAAGCCGGCGACCATCAAGGCGATTTTTTTCGCGTTGCGCACCAAGTATTTCTCTTGTTCCAGCGCGCCCGTCCCTGGCTCTTCTGCGGTCATCATCATGAGTTCTTCCTGAAGCTGCTGCGCTTTTTGGAAAAGCGGCAGCTCGCCTTTTAACGCTTTTTTCAAGTACATGCCCGGCACGAGCAGGCGGTTGATTTCGTTCGTTCCCTCAAAAATGCGGTTGATGCGCGAATCGCGGTAGGCGCGCTCGATTTCGTATTCTTGCATAAAGCCGTAGCCGCCATGGATTTGCACGCCTTCATCGACGATGTAATCGAGCACTTCCGTCGCAAAAAACTTGTTCAGTGAGCACTCGATCGCATATTCGGCGATCGACTTCGCCACTTCCTTGCCATCTTTCGCTTTTTCTGCATCAAGCAGGCCCATTCGTTCATCGAACAAGCCGACCGTGCGGTACACCGAGCTTTCGGCGGCATACAGACGCGACGCCATCGTCGCCAATTTTTCCTGCGTCAGCGTAAACTGCGAAATCGGACGTTTGAATTGTTGGCGCTGATTGGCGTATTTGACCGTGATCTCAAACGCCCGTTTCGCGCCCCCAACCGCCCCCAACCCGAGCTTGTAGCGGCCGATGTTCAAAATATTGAAGGCGATGACATGGCCTTTGCCGATTTCACCGAGCACGTTTTCTTTCGGCACCGGCACGTCTTGCAAAATGAGCGTCCGCGTCGATGAGCTTTTGATCCCCATTTTCTTCTCTTCCGGACCGGTTGAAACGCCCGGGAAATCGCGCTCAACGATAAAGGCTGTGAAATGCTGGCCGTCGACTTTCGCATAGACGACAAACACATCGGCGAATCCGGAGTTCGTGATCCATTGTTTTTCGCCGTTTAAAATGTAATGCGTGCCTTCCGCATTGAGCTTCGCTGTCGTTTTCGCGCCGAGGGCGTCCGAACCCGAGCCCGGCTCCGTCAAGGCATAAGCGGCGATTTTTTCGCCGGTCGCC
This sequence comes from Geobacillus sp. BMUD, assembly GCF_013096845.1. Taxonomy (NCBI): domain Bacteria; kingdom Bacillati; phylum Bacillota; class Bacilli; order Caryophanales; family Anoxybacillaceae; genus Geobacillus; species Geobacillus sp. BMUD. Next base: position 56,123 of record NZ_SDLA01000008.1, on the reverse strand, counting down.
AAATACGGCAAGTATTTTTGTTTTTGTTCTTCCGTGCCAAACAACACGATTGGCAGCGAACCAATCCCGACGTGCGCCCCGTGCGAAATCGCAAAGCCGCCGGCCGGCGCCATTTTTTCAGCAATGATGGCCGAGCTGACCTTATCTAAGCCCAAGCCGCCGTACTCTTCCGGAATGTCCGCGCTCAACAAGCCGAGTTCGCCCGCTTTGCGGAGCAGCTTCACCGAGCGGTCAAACTCGTGATTTTCCAAATGTTCAAGCTGCGGAAGCACCTCGTTGTTGACATACTCTTCCGTCGTTTTGGCGATCATGTGATGTTCGTCGGTGAAATCTTCGGGCGTAAACACGCGCTCCGCCGGAATGTCTTCGATTAGAAAGCTGCCGCCTTTGATCGCTTCTTCGATTGTTTTGGCCATCGTTCATTTCCTCCCCCAAAAGATGATTGATGATCCGGGCGGCAACGCCGCCCGGGAAATGGACGTTCCCTGCAGCCGGGCCAATGCGGATGCATGCCTCGCGCGAGCTGATGGAGCCCGCTCGCTTTCGGCTGCCGCTACAGCAGTTCAAACACGCCGGCTGCGCCCATGCCGCCGCCGATGCACATCGTGACGATGCCGAACTGCACGTTGCGGCGCCGCATTTCGTAAAGCAAAGACAACGTCAGCTTCGCGCCCGTGCAGCCGAGCGGGTGGCCGAGCGCAATCGCCCCGCCGTTGACGTTGACGATGTCCTCATCCAACCCAAGTTCGCGGATGACTTGAATCGATTGCGAGGCGAACGCTTCGTTCAGCTCGATCAAGCCGATGTCGGACAGTTCCAAGCCGGCGAGCTTCAACGCTTTCGGCACCGCGGCGACCGGGCCGATGCCCATCACTTCCGGCGGCACGCCGGCGACCGCAAAGGACCGGAACTTGCCGAGCGGCTTCAAGCCGAGCGACTCCGCTTTTTCGCGGTCCATCACCATGACCGCCGCCGCCCCGTCGCTCATTTGCGACGCGTTGCCGGCCGTGACCGTGCCGTTGACCGCAAACGCCGGGCGCAGTTTCGCGAGCGTCTCCATGTTCGTGTCCGGACGCACGCCCTCATCTTGCGCAAAGACGATGGTTTCTTCAACGAGTTTGTTGTTTTCGACTTTGCGCACCACCACTTCCACCGGCACGATTTCCTCGTTGAACTTGCCTTCCGCAATCGCCTTGGCGGCGCGCTGATGGCTGCGCACCGCGAACGCGTCTTGATCCTCACGGCTCACGCCGTATTTTTTCGCCACTTGCTCAGCCGTGTGCCCCATCGACATGTAATATTCCGGCGCTTCTTCCGCCAGGCGGGCATTGGGACGGACGACATGGCCCATCATCGGCACCATGCTCATCGATTCGACCCCGCCGGCGATGACCGTGTCGGAATGGCCGAGCATGACCCGTTCCGCCGCGTAGGCGATCGCCTGCAAGCCGGACGAGCAATACCGGTTGATCGTGATCGCCGGCACCGTATACGGCAGCCCGGCGAGCGCGCCGATGTTGCGGGCGATGTTCAGCCCTTGCTCCGCCTCCGGCATGGCGCAGCCGATAATGAGGTCATCAATGTTTCCTTCATAATTTCCTGCCCGTTTCAACGTCTCTTTGACGACGAGCGCCCCTAAATCGTCCGGCCGCACATGGGCGAGCGTTCCTTTTTTCGCTTTGCCGACCGGTGTGCGTGCGCCTGCGACAATGACCGCTTCTCTCACGCCGATCCCCCCTTGATCTTCCCCGCGTTAGTTGCGGAGCGGTTTTCCTTTCACAAGCATATGCTGCATGCGCGCTTGCGTCTTTGGTTCGCCGATGAGGCTCAAAAACGCCTCGCGCTCCAAATCGAGCAAATATTGCTCGTCGACTTCCGTCCCGTACGGCACTTTGCCGCCCGCTAGGACGTACGCCAACTTTTTCGCGATTTTCAAATCGTGCTCGCTGATGTAGCCGGAATGGAACATCGACTGCGCGCCCAGCAGCATGGCCGCATAGCCGCTTTCGCCGGCCACCGGCACTTTCTTCCTTACAGGCGGCTGGTATCCTTCCTCATACAGCGAGAGCACGGCCTGTTTCGCTTCATGCAGGAGATGGTCGCCGTTCATCGTAATGCCGTCGCGGTGATTCAAGAAGCCGAGCTCGCGCGCTTCCGCCGCCGATGTCGACACTTTCGCCATGGCGATCGTTTCAAATACGCCGGCCGCGATTTTGACGTAGTCGACGTCCACGCCGCGCGGCAGGCTGTTCAACCGTTTGATGTACAGCTCCTTGTTGCCGCCGCCGCCCGGAATCAAGCCGACGCCGACTTCGACGAGCCCGATGTACGTCTCCGCCGCCGCTTGGATGCGCGAAGCCGCCAAGCTCACTTCCGCCCCGCCGCCGAGCGTCATGGCAAACGGCGCGACGACGACCGGTTTCGGATTGTATTTCATGCGAAGAAGCGCTTGCTGGAACTGGCGAACGGCAAGTTCCAATTCAAAAAAGTTTTCGTCTTGCGCTTCCATGAGCATCATCGCCAAGTTCGCGCCGACGCAGAAGTTTTTCCCTTGGTTGCCGATGACCAATCCTTTGTAATTGCGGTTCACTTCCTCAAGCGCCTCGTTGATCATGAAAACGATGTCCGCGCCGATCGCGTTGTTCGGCGAATGGAACTCCAAAAGCGCCACGTCATCGCCGAGGTCGATGAGGCTTGCGCCGGCGTTTTTCTTGATAACCCCGCGCGTTTCTTTCAGCCGGCGGATGTGGATGACTTTTTCGCTTTCTTCTACTGTTTTATATCCGCCGGTCGCATAATAGAACAGCTGGCCGTTTTTCGTTTGATAGAACGATGTCGCTCCGTCGGCGAGCATGTCCGTAATCCACGCCGGGATGTCGCGCCCTTCCGCCTGCATTTTGCGCACCGATTTCTCGAGGCCGATCGCATCCCATAGCTCAAACGGACCTTGCTCCCAGCCGAACCCCCACTTCATCGCCCGGTCGATCGCCACGATGTCGTCGGCGATCTCCCCGACAAGGTGGGCGGCATATAGCAATGTTGGCGCCATGATGTTCCAAAGGAGCGTGCCGGCGCGGTCGCCGTCGGCATAGACGAGCGCTTGCAGCTTGGCGGCCGTTCCTTTCGCCTGCTTCGCCATCTCCACCGCCGGGGTGACCAGCTTTTTGCGCGGCTCGTACTGCATCGTGATGTAGTTCAGCTCGAGAATGTCTTTTCCTTGCTTGAGGAAAAAGCCCTGTCCGGATTTGCTGCCGAGCCAGCCGTTGTCAAGCATCGTTTTCATAAACTCCGGCACGCGGAACGCCTCTTTTTCTTCCCCTTCGACGTTTTCATATACGTTGTTGGCGACATGCACAAACGTATCGAGCCCGACGACGTCAAGCGTGCGGAACGTCGCGCTTTTCGGCCGGCCGATGAGCGGCCCCGTCACCGAATCGACCTCGCCGACGCTGTAGCCCCCTTGCATCATCTCGCGGACGGTGACGAGCAAGCCATACGTGCCGATCCGGTTGGCGATGAAGTTCGGCGTATCTTTCGCCAGCACGACGCCTTTGCCGAGCACGTCTTCGCCGAACGATTTCATATAGGCGACCACATCCGGATCGGTATGCTCCGTCGGGATGATCTCCAGCAGCTTCAAATAGCGCGGCGGATTGAAGAAATGCGTGCCTAAAAAGTGTTTTTGGAAGTCTTCCGACCGCCCTTCGGCCATCGCGGCGATCGAGATGCCGGAGGTGTTCGAGCTGACGATCGTCCCCGGCGTCCGCACCTCGTCCACACGGGCGAAGACTTCTTTTTTCACTTCCAGCTTTTCCACGACCGCTTCAATGATCCAATCGACTTCCGCGAGCCGGTGGAAGTCATCCTCGAAGTTGCCCGTTTCAATCAAAGCGATGTTGTCTTTGGACATGAGCGGCGCCGGTTTTTGCTTGAGCAGCCGCTCGAGCGCCTGGTTGGCAAGGCGGTTGCGCACTTGTTTATGCTCGAGCGTCCAACCTTTTGCTTCTTCCTCTTTCGTCAATTCCCGCGGCACGATGTCCAACAGCAGCGTTGGAATGCCGACGTTCGCCAAATGGGCGGCAATGCCGGATCCCATGACGCCGGACCCCAGCACCGCGGCGCGCCGAATGCGTTTTGTCATTTCGGTTCCCCCTCACACCATTGAATGAATGATCATTCATTTTCTGGCGAAAAAAATATCGTTGAAAACGTTCTCTATACCTAAATATATAGTATGTTGGTAATTTTCGCAATATATTTGCGCACATTTTTTCCCGACTCACTGCTCGATTTTGGCCCATAATACAAACAGGAGGTGAAGATCATGGCCCGGTTGAAAAAAAATCCGTCTGAACGCGGTGTCAGCGCCGCGAGCGTCAAAGGAAACGCCGGCCCGACGGTCGAAGCCGACGGCGGCGGCAAGCGAACAAGCCAAAACCAGCAATACAAAAAGCACAACATGCAAGGGGACTGACGCCCAACGGCGCCTGTCCCCTGTTTGCCGGACTTGTCCGCCTATCGGCCGGGCTTTCGACGCAGTTCTCTCGTTGCCGGGCGGGCGTCACTTGCGGAACATGCCTTTGATGACAAACGCCACGTTGGCCGGCCGTTCGGCAAGCCGGCGCATAAAGTAGCCGTACCAGTCCGTTCCGTACGGAACGTACACGCGCATCGTATATCCTTCGCGCGCCAGCTGCACTTGGCGCTCCGGGCGGATGCCGTACAGCATTTGGAATTCAAACTGGCTGTTGGGAATGTTGTATTCTTTGACGAGCTGCTTCGTATATTCGATGATGGCGTCGTCATGCGTCGCCACAGCTGTATAGTTGCCGTTTAACAAATGCATTTTGATGATCTTCTTAAAATTCTCATCGACATCTTTTTTATCCGGAAACGCCACTTCGGGCGGTTCTTTGTAGGCTCCTTTGACAAGCCGCAAGTTCGGGCGGTACGGCTTTAAATCTTCAATGTCTTGTTCCGTCCGGTACAAATACGCCTGCAGCACCGTACCGACGTTGTCGTATTCTTTTTTCAACGTTTTAAAAATGTCCAGCGTCTTCTGGCAGCGCGAATAATCTTCCATGTCAATCGTCACAAACACGCCGCGCTCTTTCGCCGCGTCCAAAATGCGGCGCATGTTGCGCATCACCAGTTCATCGGAAATATCCAGCCCCATCGATGTCATTTTCAGCGACAGCTGCGAATTCAGCTTTTCCCGGCTGATCGCCTCAATCGCTTCCAAGCAATGGCGCGCCATCTCATTCGCTTCCTGCTCATTGTCGACAAACTCACCCAAATAGTCGACCGTGACCGCCAACCCTTTTTCGTTCAGCTGGCGGATGACGCGCACCGCTTCCTCGATCGTCTCACCGGCGACAAATCTTGAAGCGCCGAAGCGGAGGCCGTATCGCTTCGCCAACTGGGTCAACGTTTTATTTTTGGACAAGAACAAAAAAAAGTCGCGCATCAGCTGTTCCACTGTTGCAAGCCTCCTTGTATGGAAACGCATTCATCATCTCTTATTGTACCATGTTTCTGCCCTCATTGAATATGTTTTTTCCTGGCGTTTTATTTTTTATTTATGTATAACTTTCCACTCGCTGGACAATCTACAAGCGAACAACCAACGAAAGGAGCGAACAGCCATGCAACAGCAACCTCAAATGAACCCGCAGGCGGTGATGTCTGAGCCGCCGCAAATGGTGTCCACAAAAGACGCCCTGTATTTTTCCGACATGATGTCATGGAACTTGCTGGCGGCGAAAAAAGCGCACTTTTTCGCCTCGCAATGCCGCGATCCTGAAGTGGTGCAGGCGATCGAGCGCGCTGGACAGATGCATCAGCGCCATTACGAAATGATTTTGCGCCATTTGCAAAACCCGCCGCAGCCGCCGGTGATGTGAAAGGAGGAACATCCGATGAACACGAAACAAGTGCAAAATCCGGAGACGCAAGTGCCGAAAACACCGCAAATGAACGAGCGCGATTTTCTCAACGACATGTTGACGACGGAAAAATACATGACGTTGTCGTACAGCGTCTTTTTGCATGAAGCGAGCAACCAACCGTTATATCAAGATATAATGAATATTTTCACGGAAACGCAAAACTGTCAGCGCGACTTGTACCATTTGATGTTCAAAAAAGGATGGTATCAACTTGAAGCCGCCGATCCGCAAAAGCTTCAGCAAACGTACCAGCAGTTCCAAGGGTATACGAATCAGCTTCCTTATCAACGGAATGCGATGCAATAACAAAACGAGGGGATGTCCGAACGGCAGGCGGACATCCTCTTTCTCAATCGGGTGAACTACCCGCCACCTACGCTTCGCTTAGAGGTGGAGGCTTCAAGCGACTTGTGCGTGTTCGCCGAACGGTAAGCCACACACAAGAACCCTTTACGCTTTCCTTCGCTCCGAAGGCGTCCGTTCTAACAAGAGATTACCACATCCGTCGGCGATCGCCAACCGACATTCATCTCCCACCTACTCATTGGGCTTTGCCCTGCACATTCTTTGAGGTGGGAGACTTCTGTCGGAAATTACGTTAAAAAAACCAGGCGCAGAAAGGGGAGAAGGAAATGGCGGCCCCAACCGAATCGGTATGGAGCATGCTGCAAACATTGGGGCGTTCCGTTGATTTTCAAACGAAAGTGTACCGAAATCAGCCAACTGGGCAACGAATATGGGTATCCTACATGGAACCGATGATCGATCTTGAAATGGCTGTTAAGAATATTTTTCCTTATATGATCCATTATCCCTTTTCATCCTTGCAAGATCTATGTGATGCCCTGCCATTGGACGAAGTGCATCTTTCCTCTGACCCGAATGGCATGAAACAGCAGTTGCTCGAAGGCTATTTGCTCATTCGGCTGAACGAAACCGATGAAACCGGATTGCTGGTCAAAGCGCAAAAGACGCTCGAGCGGACGCTGACCATTCCAGAAGTAGAATTTAGCGTCGTCGGTCCGAAAGAGTCATTTATTGAATCATTGGAAACGAATTTATATTTGTTGCGCAAGCGCATTCCCTCGGATCACTTGACTGTCAACATGTTTCGGGTGGGAACATTATCGCAAACGAAATTGGCCGTGGTGTATATCGATGGCATTGCGGGTCGAGAGAACGTGCAAACGGTCTTGCAGCGCATTCAGGCGATTGAATTTGATGAGATCATTGACAGTTCTTATATCGTCCAAATCATTTCTGACAACCGGCATTCCCTGTTTCCACAATTGCTTGACACGGAACGGCCCGACCGAGTAGCCGCGGTGTTAGCGGAAGGAAAAGTGGCGATTTTGGTGGACGGTTCGCCGCATGCGCTCATCGGTCCGACCACTCTCGTCGAGTTTTTTTCATCTTTTGAAGACTATTTTCTAAACTGGACCATTGCTTCTTTTTTTCGTCTCATTCGTCTTTTTTCTGTCGCCTTTTCCATTTTGATTACACCTATTTATGTCGCGACGTTGAATTACCATTATGAGCTCATACCGAAAGATTTGTTGGGGACGCTCATTACTTCGAGGAAGGAAATTCCGTTTCCGCCCATTTTGGAAGTGTTGTTTCTCGAGTTGACCATCGAGCTTTTGCGTGAAGCCGGGGCGCGGCTGCCAACGAAAGTCGGGCAAACAATCGGCATCGTCGGCGGGATTGTCATTGGAACGGCTTCCGTTGAGGCCGGGTTGACAAGCAATGTCCTGTTGATCTTGGTGGCGCTTGCCGCGTTGGCTTCCTTTACTACCCCTGTCTACAAAATGGGCAATACGATTCGCTTGATGCGTTTCCCCTTTTTGCTGTTTGCCGAAGTGTGGGGGCTGCTCGGGGTGGCGTTTTGTTTTTGCATTGTGATGACCCATCTGCTTTCGTTAACCTCACTGGGACGGCCATTTCTTGTGCCGCTGTATCCGCCGCGTTGGAAGGATTGGAAGGACGCGCTCATCCGTCTTCCGTTTACAAGCCAAGCGAAGCGGCCAAGCTCACTCAGAACGCAGCAACCGATTCGATTCGACGGCAAAAAAGCAAAGGAAAAGCGAGATATTGATGAATAGACGATCATTTTGCAGGAGGACGAAGATGGCTTCTGTCGCGGAACGGTCTCAAGTTTCTGCCTTCATGGCCTTTTTTATCATTATGTCCATGCAAATCGGCATCGGTGTCCTTGGCTTCCAACGCATCATCTCCAAATCAGCCGGTCATGACGCGTGGATTTCCGTCCTGTTGGCTGGCGCGGCAGGACACCTTGTACTAGCTTTAATGTATTGGCTTTTGCAGCAAGCGGATGGCGACTTCATCCGCTTGCACCAGCAATTGTTCGGCCGCTGGCTCGGCAACGTTCTTTCTTTGGCGATAGCCGCCTACTTTGCCTCCATGTCATTTGTGGTGCTCCGTACGTATATCGAAGTCATTCAAGTATGGATGTTTCCCGATTTGCGCACATGGGAGTTTTCGCTCGCCTTTTTGCTTCTTTGCTTGTACATCACATTGGGCGGCTTTCGGATTGTCGTCGGCATTTGCTTTTTTTGCTTAATTATTCCTAGTTATCTGCTGTTTACGTTTTGGTTTGTCTTCGATTATACCGACTTTTACCGGCTGCTCCCAATTTTGGACCATCCGCTCTCCGGAATTGTCAAAGCAGCGAAAGAAATGACCTTAACCATGCTCGGATATGAAACAGTTTTGCTCTTTTACCCTTTCCTGAAAAACGGAAAACAATCGGCCAAATGGGCGCACATCGCTTTATTGACCACCACCTTGTTTTACACACTGCTTACCGTCTTGACATTGGCCTATTTTAGCGAAAAACAGTTGCAGCGCCAAATTTGGGCGACGTTGACGATGTGGAAAATGGTCGAGATGCCTTTCATTGAACGATTTGAGTATATTGGCATCGCCAATTGGCTGTTTGTCATTCTGCCGAACGTATGCTTAGGGCTCTGGTGCTCTTCGCGCATATGCAAGAAGGTGCTTCCGGTTCGGCAAAAAACGGCTTTGCTCCTCCTCGCCATCGGATGCTTTCTCGCGACACTTGCCGTTCATGACCGAACCGGCGTCAATATGATCAATTCGGTCTTAAACCGAATCGGCTTTTATTTTCTTTATGTATGGCTGCCATGTTTAGCGGCGTTCACGTATATTCGGACGAAAGTGAGAGGGAAGTTATGAACGGAAAGACGTTTCTTTTTGTTCTCGTGGCCGTATCGCTGCTCTCCGGCTGCCTGCGCAAGGAAATTTTAGACGACATCAGCATTGAAAGCGCTGTAGGGTTTGATTATGTGAATAAAAATAAAGTCAAGGGCACCGTGCTCATTCCCATCTATAAGAGGGAGGAGACCGCCAATAAAACATTAACTGCCGTTTCCGTCAGCACAAAGGATATTCTCGAAGAGCTGCAGCACAAAACGTCCGAACCGCTTGTCAACGGAAGCATTGAAGTGGCGTTGTATGGAAAGCGGTTGGCGGAACAGGGCATTTTCCCATTTGTCGATAACTTCCATCGCGATTCCAGCATCGGAACCAGGCTTTGTTTAGCGGTTGTCGACGGAACGGCCGAAGAGTTATTAAAAGGGCATTACGGCCGGCAAGGAAACGGCATTTATCTTTCCAATCTGCTCAAACATAATATTGAACAGCGGGACGTGCCTAAAACGAATTTGCATCTGTTTTTGAAAATGTACTATGCCGATGGCCAAGACCCCTTTTTGCCGTATCTCCGACGGGTCGGCCAAGATGTGCAAGTCGAGGGAATCGCCTTATTTCGCGGCGACCGGGTCGTCGATTATATTGAGCGAAACGACATGTTCTTCTTTAAAATCCTGACCGACTCCTATACAGAAGGGACTCATACGGTTCGACTGCAAAAAGGCAATTACGCGTCTGTTAAAAACATTTCAACCAAGCGGTCCATTTCCTTTTCCGGACCGAAAACGCACCCGCATCTGCACATTCACCTTTCCCTTGAAGGGGTGATAAGGGAACATAAACAAGGACCGTTTACCCCGTCGGCCCAACAGGCTGTCCAACAACAGTTTGAAAAGGAAATCAAAACAAAAGCGAGCGAGCTCCTCCGCCGCTTTCAGGAACGGAACATCGATCCCATCGGCCTCGGCGATTGGGCCAAAAGCCAGTACCGTCATTTCAGCTACCGCGACTTTTATCGTCGCTACCGCCATCTGCCGTTTCGCATTACGGCAGACGTTCGCATCCGCGACACTGGAATCATTGAATAAGCATCCCTTCCTGTTCCAAAGGGATGCTTATTCTTTCATGAATCGTTGATTAATACCACCAGCCTGGATACGGAGGATACGGCGGATAAGGCGGGTACGGGTAAAACGGACGCGGAGCCAACGCGCCGCCGAGCAGCCCCCCCAAGAAGCCGCCGACAAACGGGGCGCCAAACAACAATCCTGGAAACGGCATCGTTTCTTCCCCTTTCGTTTTTGATATAGAATGGCTTTACTCTATTCATATGCGCAAATCCAAAAAGAGGGTGGGCCGTCCGCCCACCCCTTGCCAGTTTCTCACCACCAAATCGGGCCATACCACCACGGATAGAAAAACGGCGGGACCAATGCGCTGCCGAGCAAACCGCCTAAAAAGCCGCCGAAAAATGGAGCGCCGAAAAACGGAGCGCCGAAGAAAAACGGGCGCGGCCGCCAAAACCACCAGCCCCATGGCCGCCAAATGCGTTCATCCGCTACTTGGAGATGGCTCATATTGCTTCCCCCCTTCCGCTTGCTTTAGTCCCACTGTATGCAGGAAAAACGCCCTCTGCTTAGGCCAGTACCTAGAAGGCTGGTGAAAAAGAGCGATTTCTCCTCAATATTGATGGGCGAATGCCAAGGAAGCTTCTTTCTTCAAGGTCTTTGCATTCAAAAAAATCTTTTTCCCCGCTTTCCCATCTGCACAAAACCAAAAACAGGCGGCTGTCCGCCGCCCCCGCTTATAGATGCTCCGCGCGCACCTGATCATACAAGCAGACAATCGAATCGAACAAAATACGAACCGCCTCAGCCATTTCGTCTTCGCTCATCGAAAGAACTGGAATGAACGTCAACACCGGGCCGAGCGGACGGATGACAAGTCCTCTCCGGCGCGCCTCAAGGATGATCCGGTGCTCCACCATCGCCGCGCGCGGAAACACTTCTTTTGTTCTTCGGTCTTTCACGATTTCAATGCCGCACATCAATCCTTTTTGCCGGATGTCGCCGACAATTGGAATTTCATACAACCGCTCAAGCCATTCGACCAGTCGGCGCGCCTTCCGTTGAACACTGTCAATCAGGCCGCGTTTTTCGATGAGCTCAATATTTTTCAGCGCAACGGAACAAGTGAGCTGATTCCCCGTGTACGTATGGCCGTGGTAAAACGTCTTGTCTTCGTCCACATCGCCGAGAAATGCTGCATAAATCTCTTCCGTGACCAGTGTGGCCGCGAGCGGCAAATACCCTCCGGTGATCCCTTTCCCAAGGCAGACGAGATCCGGCTTCACCTCTTCCTGCTCGCAGGCGAACATCGTGCCAGTGCGGCCAAAGCCGACGGCGACCTCGTCGCAAATGAAGAGCACCCCGTACCGGCGGCAAAGCGTTTCGACTCCTTTTAAAAACCCGCGTGGATGGACGATGATCCCTGCCGCTCCTTGCACAAGCGGCTCGATGACCACTGCGGCGATTTGATCGTGCTGCTCCTCAAGCACCCGTTCAAGCTCGCGCAAACAATAGCCGACGATCTCCTGCTCGCTTCCGTATTCGTCCATACGGTACACGTACGGCGACGGCACTTCGATCCGCTCGAACAAAAGCGGCGCAAAAATGCGGTGGAACGTTTCCATGCCGCCAACACTCACCGCCCCGACCGTATCGCCGTGGTACGCTTCCTTCAACGAGACAAACTTGTTCTTCTTCGCATATTGGACCGGATCGATGTTTTTCCAATACTGATAGGCGATCTTGAGCGCGATTTCCACCGCCGCCGCTCCGGTATCGGAATAAAACACTTTTGACATGTGCGGCCAATATTCAAGCAGCCGTTTGGCCAACAAAATCGACGGCACATTCGCCGAACCAAGCAATGTCGAATGGGCAATTTTCTCCAATTGCTCGCGAAGCGCCGCATTCAGCTCCGGATCGTTATGCCCGTGGACATTGACCCATAGCGACGCATAACCGTCCAGATACCGATTGCCGTCGACATCGTACAAATAGCTTCCTTGCCCGCGTTCAATGATCAGCGGACGTTCTTTCGCATACTGCTTCATTTGCGTAAATGGATGCCAGACGTACTGCTTGTCCCACTGTTCCAATTGTTCGTAGCTATACGCCAACGCCCAACACCTCCAGCAATTGTTTCGCCTTTCCTTGTTCGAGCCAACGCTGAGCTAGGGTTTCCAGTTCCCGCCTTGAGACTGCCGGAAGGAGCGGCACGACCGCCAGCACCGGGAGCTGCAGCAAGGCGGCGATCGTTTCGACATTGTTTTGGTGGATGATCTCTTGCTCTTGAAACTGATTGAACATCAGGCCAAGCAAACGAATGCCTTGTGCGTTCGCATACGCCGCCGTCGTCACCGCGTGGTGAATCGCGCCAAGACTTGAGAGCGACACGAGAATCGCCGGCAGCTCATAGTCGCGGACAAAATCGCTCGTCATATACCATCGTCCGTCGTGCTCGCACCACGGAACAGCCAACCCTCCCGCTCCTTCGACGAGCACCACATCATAGCGCTGCTTCAACCATTCCAACCGCTCGGCCACCCTCTCTGGTTCGATGGATGTGCCGGTCAGCTTCGCCGCCAAATGCGGCGACATCGCCGGCTCCATATAGTACATGCCTTCTGATGCGGAAAGCTTCGCCACTCGTTCGTACCAATATTGTTCAGCAAACGACACCCCATCTTCGGCCAGTCCAGTCTGAACCGGTTTAAACACGCTTACACTCATGCCAAGCCGCTCCAACGCCAACGCCACAATGGACGTCACCACCGTCTTGCCGATTTCCGTTCCTGTTCCCGTCATGAAAATGGCGCTTCCCATTCTGATCCCCCCATCCCTTCTCTCCAAATATTTGTTTCTATTGTGCCCGATGTGGTTTTATTTGTCAACTTTATTTTTATATAGGTTTACATTTAGACAAAAAATATGGAGCCCCCTAACACAGCAGGACTCCTTTTTTGGCGTGGCTCATTTCTCAAACAGACGGCGGAAGCAGCGGCCAACGCTCATCCTTCATCCTCCCACAAGCGGAACGGATCCATCCGTTCACCGTCCATTTTCGGCACCACTGACGATCCGCTCTGCCCTTCTTGTTTTTCCAACAAAAACGCCAATAAGCGCACCGCCTCTGCAATATGCCTTCCTTTGTTCAACATGATGCACTGCGCCTGCCTTCCAAGTGAGACATCCGAGATTTCCGCACGCGACGGAATTCCCTTTTTCGCCATTTGTTCAAGCACTTGCGTCGCCCAAATGACCGGGATGTGGGCCGCCCGGCATAGCGCTAAAATGTCATCCTGTGCGGCAGCAAGATGTTCAAATCCGATCTCCAGGGCCAAATCACCGCGCGCAACCATCACGCCAAATGCCGGAAACTTCAATCCCTCAAGCAAAATGCGAACGAAGTTATGAAGCGCCGTCCGCGTTTCAATTTTCGCAATCACCGGGAGAGAGCCAGCTCCTTGTTCAGCAAGCAAATGATAAAGCTTTCGCAGGTCATGAGGGGCCTGAACAAACGACAGGCCGACGATATCCGCCCATCTCGCGACGAACGGAATCCATTCAAGGTCGCGGTCGGTGAGCGGCGGAACTGTCAAATGGAGAAACGAATCGGGAAGATGAATGCCCGTTCCTTGCTTAATCGCTTTTCGCTTTCCGCCATCGGCAACGACTTTGGCCTCTACATGCCGCTCGTGCACTTTCACGACCCGTGCTGCAATTTGGCCGTCGTTCAAATAAAGGCGGTCTCCCGCCCGCACATTGCGCCACGCTTTCGCCAACGTCGTCGTCATTTTCACACCGCAACCATTCTGCGCCTGTGCAAACGCAGCGTCATCGAAATAAATATACAGCGGTGTACCGACAGTGACAAACGCTTTCATTGGAATGAACAACACAGAAGAAAGGGTGAAAGAAGCCGACCCACACCGCAGTTTCATCCCTTTTTGCACATAGGCCGTCCGCGAAAGAAAAACTTTAAAACAAGACGGGGCGATTTGTTCAGTGACCCGCAATTTTCGTTTTTTTCCGCGCACATCGGTAAACAGCAGTTCATCCCCTTCTTCAACAGTCGCTCCGTCCTCAGCCGTCAACTGCCACCAGAATGAAACATCGCGCGGAAGCGGAGACGGCGGCGGGGAAGAAGAGAAGGAAATGATGCCGAAGAGCGGCTCCATTGGCTCTCCATATAGATTTTTCTTCACAGAGAGCTTCATCGGCCCCGTGTTGACCGCCAAGCGGTCGACACGGATTTTGGGCCCCGGCAGATCCATGTAAATGCGGCATCGCCTCCCCTGCAGCTGTTGCTCCAACTGCTTCTCGGCTTGACGAATGATGGCCACGAGCGCCTCCCACGTTTCCGGTGAACCGTACGCGCAGTTGATGCGGGCAATGTCCATGCCATAAAGAAGCAGCCGCTCGATCAGCCCCGGCTCATCCACCCATGCCTCGTCCATCGTCACCATGATGCGTGTCGGCCGAACAGAACTCGGGCTTCCAAACACTTCCTCCGCCCGTTTATGAAGCAACTGGTTTGCTTCCTTTCTTGTCATCTTTCGAAGCTCCCATCCGCCATCAACCGGCGTGCGCAAATATGCCAAAACTTGTTCGATCGCGTCGATGAGATGAGCCTCTTGCCCCTCGAACCGCCATCCGCTTTCTTCGAGCGCTTCAAGCAAATCCGACGGCATATGCTCCCTCATGTATAAGTAGGCAAGCAACTGATCCCGGCTCTCTTCATTGGATGGAAGAGGAAAATACTTCTGCTTTTGTCCCACCCACTCCGCCATCCCTCGGTAAAAAGCGGCCAAGCGGGCGCCCAAATCTCGTTTGTCGTGCATCAGCGGCACCAACCCTTGTGAAAAATGCGGTTTTACTTTTATATATTCGCTGCCATCCCAAATGAGGACAGAAAAAAACCGGCGCCATTCGCCGGTTGAATACGACAGAAACAGGAAATCGTTTTTAGCGATATGATTTTTGAACCACAATTTTCGTCCCGCATTGGCAAAGCAGTGAGTGTTTCAGCCGCCGCAACGGCTGGCCGCATTGTTGGCAAATGATCGTCTTGTTCAATCGCTCTTCTCCCCTTTTCCATCGCGTTGCTTTGATTATAGCCCATAGATAATTTAAATTCAATATAAAATAATAATTAGTATAAAATATAAGCAGATCGTTTGGACTTCATTTCCATCTATGCTACAGTAAGGATAGTCCCAATATTCAAACAAAGGAGGAGGCAGCCATGTACGATATCGCCATTATCGGCGCTGGACCGGCGGGAGCGAGCGCCGCGATCTTCGCCGCCAAAGCCGGAAAGAAAACGGTGTTGTTTGACAACGACAAAGGCATGACAAAGCGCGCTTGGGTGGAAAACCATTACGGTGTTCCGGAAATCAGCGGACCGGACTTGGTCGAAACGGGAAAACGGCAAGCAGCCAAATTCGGTGCCGAATTGGTGGAAACGCAAGTGACGGACGTGCAAAAAACAGACGACGGCTTCCGCCTCGAAACGGACAACGGCTCCTATGAGGCGAAACACGTCATTTTCGCCACTGGCGTCGCCACCGACCTCGCGGAAAAAATCGGCCTGCGCATCAAACCGGGCACGGAGCCGCGCATTAAAACGGTGATTGACGTCGACGCCAACGGCAAAACGAACATCGACGGCATTTGGGCGGCAGGGACGGTGGCTGGCGTCAGCGTCCATACGATCATCACAGCGGGCGACGGGGCAAAAGTCGCCATCAACGTCATCAGCGAGTTGAACGGCGAGCGGTACGTCGATCACGATGTATTGAAAAAATAACAACAAAGGGGCTGACCCAAAAGATCGTCTGCCTTTAAGATAGGCACAACATATAGTGCGACAGAAGCAGTCAGTACGTATATATAGCGACGAAAGAGGGTGTCCCGATCCTTTTGGGACACCCTCTTTTCTGATAGTCATAGAAACAGCGGGCCGAACCGTCTTTTCGCCATCCTTGCCCCGAACGCGCCGGCTTTCCCGCCCATCCAAGGACGCCTACTGTCCAATGCTCCGGTACTTCCCTTCAAAAAACAAGAGCGGATCGCCCGGTTCGTCTTTCATCAAAATATCGGTCACTTCTCCAAAGTAAAGCGTATGATCGCCAGCCACGTGCGAGCTGTGGACGTTGCATAAAATATTCGCCAACGCCTCCGGCAAAATCGGATGGCCGTTCACCCACTCAAACGAAACGGAGCGCTCTTCTTTCAACTGGCCGGCAAACAAGCGCGACAGGTCTTCCTGATCGCGGCGCAAAATGTTGACGGCAAATTTTCCTGTTTGCTTGACAATGTCATGCATTCGTGCTTTATGACCAATCGAGACGACGACCAGCTTCGGGTCAAGTGAAACGGACATAAACGCATTCGCCGTCATCCCTTTCACTTCCCCTTGAAAGTCGGTCGTCACGACCGTCACGCCGGTTGCAAATTTCCCCATCGCATTGCGAAAGGTACGATCATCCATCCGTTCTCCCATCCTTCCCTTTTCATGATCAGCCACCCTGCGCCTTCCGCTGGCGTGTAGGCGGCTTTTCCTTCTTGATGTTTCCACAGTCCGGCCGCTTCGTCCGGCATTTTGCTCCTATTCATGCCAGGATGCGGGCAAATCTACCCCCATCATAGCAGAAACAAAGGAAAGAAACAACGACGATATACAGCTGTCATCGGCGGCCTGCCGCTCCAAGGTACGCTTCGGCCACCCGCTCATCGGCAAGCAGCTCGGCGGCCTTTCCGTGCATCACGATGTTTCCCCGTTCCAACACATACGCCTCATCCGCGGTCTGCAGCGCGGCCCGCACGTTTTGCTCGACAAGAATCATGGACGTCTGAAATTGATCGCAGAGCTGCGTCAGCATCCCCATCACTTCCTTGACCACAAGCGGAGCCAGCCCTAACGACGGTTCGTCAAGCAAAAGCAACTTCGGTCTTGCCATCAGCCCGCGGGCGATCGCCAGCATTTGCTGCTCGCCGCCGCTTAATAGTCCTCCCGGACGGTCGAGCATCGTTTGCAGTTTCGGGAACAGTTCAAGCACCCGCTCATAGTCCCGCTTCACTTCCTGTCCGTCGCGGCGGTGGCGGCGGTACGCCCCCAGCAGCAAGTTATCCCTCACGGACAAGCTGTCAAAAATTTGCCGCCTCTCCGGCACAAGGCAAATGCCCTGGTCAACGATTTTCTCCGCCTTTCCATAGGGAAGCGGTTTCTGTTCAAAAAGAATCTCCCCTTCGGTTGGAGCGTAGACGCCGGCAATCGTGCCGAGCAGCGTGCTTTTGCCCGCCCCGTTGGCGCCGACAATCGCCACGATTTCTCCTTGGCCGACGTGCAAATCGATTCCTTTCAATACGTGCAAATGACCGTGGTAGACATGAACGTTGCGAAGCGTCAGCATCAAACCGCCTCCTCTCCCAAATACGCCTTGATGACATCAGGGTGCCGCGCAATCTCTTCCGGCGCTCCTTCGGCGATTTTTTTGCCGTAATCGAGGACGACGATCCGGTCGGCGATCGCCATCACCGTTTCCATATCATGTTCCACGAACAAAAAACTAAAGCCTTGTTCCCTCATCATCAGCAACACATCAACGAGCTGCTTCGATTCTTGCGGGTTCAAGCCGGCCATCGGCTCGTCAAGCAAAATGAGCGAAGGACGGGATACAGCCGCGCGGGCGATTTCCACAAGCCGCTGCATCCCATATGGCAGCGTGCCTGCTCGCTCCCAGGCGAGATGGGCCAAGCCGACCTGCTCGAGACAGAAAAACGCCTGTTCCTGCGCTTGCTTTTCTTCTTTCACCGTACGCGGCAGCCGAAAGCCGGCGCTCAGGATTCCGCTCTTCAACCGTGAATGAAGTCCGACCATCACGTTTTCCAACACCGTCATATCGGAAAACAGCTGCAAGTTTTGAAACGTCCTTGTCATTCCCAACATCGCCAGTTCGTGCGGTTGTTTGCCGCTGACTATGGCTCCTTGAAAACGAACGAGACCACTTGTCGGCGGAACAATGCCGCTGATCATATTGAACAAGGTCGTTTTGCCTGCCCCGTTCGGCCCGATCACCGCGACGATGTCTTCTTTTTTTACGTAAAAAGACACGTTCTGCACCGCCTGAATGCCGCCAAATGACTTGGACAATTGCTCCACTTCGAGCAACATGGCGCTCATCCCTGCTCCCCTCCGATCGAACGGGCCTTATGGCTGTCGACGGCCGTCGCCCGCTCGGATTGACGCCAACTTGTTTTCCAAAACCGCCTCAATCCTTTGGGCGCGACACCTGTCAACCCGTTCGGCATGTAAATCAACATGATGACGAGCAACAAGCCAAAAAAGACAATTTCAAACTCTCCACCGGCATTCGGCAACAACAACGGAACAACCGCTTTGAGCCATTCTCCTAAGCAGACATATACGGCAGCGCCGACGAGTCCTCCCCATACACTGGCTGTCCCGCCAATGATCACCATGATTAAAAAGTAAATCGAAGGAATGATGCCGAATAAGTCCGGATTGATAAACGTAACGTAATGGGCGTATAAGCTCCCCGCAACCGAAGCGTAAACAGCGCTGAGCATAAAAATTTGCAGCTTGTATTTCGTAATGTTCACCCCAAGCGAGCTTGCCGCCACTTCGCTTCCATGAATCGCCCGCAGCGCCCTTCCGACCCGGGAGCGGACAACATTGCGGGCAAACCATCCCCCGGCCAGAACAAACGACGAAACGAGGTAGTAAAACTGGAAATCGCTTTGCAGCGGAATCCCGGCGATACGGATCGGCGGGATGCCAAAAAAGCCATTCAGCCCTCCTGTGATCCCTTTCCATTCTTTAAAGAATGTAAACATAATGACGCCAAAGCCTAACGTCGCCAACGCCAAATAATGTTCACGCAGCCGGAAAACCGGTATGCCGACGACGAGCGCCACCAAAGCGGCCAATGCGGCACCGGCAACCAACGCCAACCAAGCCGGCCATCCTGCGTGCGCCGTCAAATAGGCGGACGTGTAAGCCCCCATGCCGTAAAACGCCGCCTGGCCGAGCGAAATTTGGCCCGCATACCCCATCAACAGCGTCATCCCTGTGCCTACGAGCGCATACAGCCCGATGAGAACAAGGGTGCTTAGCACGTAGTTATTGCCGAAAACGAGCCAAGGGAGACCGAGCCAAACGGCTGCGCCGGCAAGCCAAAGCCATCGTTTTCGTCCACCCGCCATTCGTTGACCGTGCTCCATCCATCCGTCCCCCTTATACCCGCTTTCCTGTCATCTTGGCAAACAGCCCGTTCGGCATGAAAAACAGCACAAGCAGCAACAGCCCAAAGCTGATCGCTTCTTTGTATCCCGAGGACAAGTATCCTTCCGCAAATGATTCAAGCAGCCCGACGAGAAACGCGCCGGCAATCGCAGCCGGGGCGTTCGTCAATCCCCCGACAACAGCGGCAATAAACGCCTTCAGCCCAATCATCATCCCCATATCATAAGAAGCGCCGGAAATCGGGGCGATGACGATTCCCGCGAGCGCCCCCAGACCAGCGCTGGCGGCAATCGCGCCAAGCGACATTTTGCGGATGTCAATCCCCATCAACCGAGCGGCAAACGGGTTGATGACGCAGGCGGCCACCGCCTTGCCGATGTACGTTCGGTGAAAGAACAAATGCAAGGCGGCAAAACTCGCGAGCGAAATGATGATCGCCCAGACGCTTTGCCATTGGATGACCGCTCCAAACACCTCAAGCGCCCCATGGCCCGTAAAAGGGCGCAGCGCGTACGGATTCGTCCCCCAAACGAGCAGGGCAATCCCGCGGAATACAAACGACGCCCCGATCGTAATGATAATGAGCACCGCGACAGGCGATCGACGCGCCGGTTGAATCGCCAGCCGCTCAAACAGCGCGCCGATTGCCATCACCGCCACAATGCTGAGCCCAATCGCGAGCACAAACGGCACGCCGTTGTTGACGAGCGTAACGCAAAACAGCGCCCCTAACATGGCGAAATCGCCTTGAGCCAAATTTAAAATGCCGGTCACGCTGTACGTAATGACAAATCCGAGCGCCACCAACGCGTAAATGCTGCCGACCGTGAGCCCAGAAAACAACAGCTGCACAAACTGGCTCCACGCTTCCATGCCCCGTCCCTCCTTCAACGGTTAGGTGGAACAAAAGGGAATTAGCGACCTCATTCCCTGTTTACTGCTCCGCGAGCACAAACTTTCCATCCTGAATTTGCACCATCACTAAACTGTCGGCGTCAAGCCCTGTATGGTCGTCTTTTGACATATGGAAGACGCCTGAAATGCCGATAAATTTTCTTGTATTCTCCAGAGCCGACCGTATTTTCTCTTTCTCAGTGCCTCCCTCTTTGATCGCGTTGGCCAACAAGTGAAACGCATCCCACGCATGTCCGCCAAAGGTGGTCGGCCCATAGCCGTACGCTTTTTCAAAATCTTGTTTGTATTTTAGCAGCGTTTCTTTTTGCGGATCGCTGTCCGGAAGCTGGTCTGCCACTAAAATGCGCCCGGCGGGGAACCATACGTCGTTGGCCGCCTCACCGGCCAAGTCGATAAAGCTTTTCGTGCCGATGCCGTGGCTTTCCACAATCGGCGCCGCAATGCCCAACTGGCGGATGTTTTTCGTGACGACCGCCGATTCCTGCGCCGTTCCCCATACGATAATGGCTTGCGGATTCGCTTTTTTCACCTTTGTCAACATCGCTTTCGCGTCATCGACCGTCGCCTCAAACTCCTCTTCGATGACAGCTTTCACCCCATATTCCGGGGCATAATGCACAAACTCTTCATGCCCGCTCGTTCCGTATGCATTGGCGACGTTCAGCCAGGCGACGTTCAGCCAGCCTTTCTCTTTTAAAAAACCAAGCAGCTTCTGGATGACGATATTGTCCCCTTGAGCGGTTTTAAATGTCCAATGACGTGAGGATCCATCGCTTGGATTGACGATTTGTTTGCTTGCTGCGAGGGAAATGTACGGAATGCCTGCCTTTTCGATTTGTGGGATCATGGCTAAGGAGTTCCCGCTGGTCGTGCCGCCGATGATGGCCGTCACGTTGTCTTGCTCGATGAGTTTTTTCGCGGATAATACGGCCTCGTTTTGGTCGGACTTGTCATCATAGGCGATCAGCTTGATTTTCTTTCCATCTATGCCGCCTTGCTCGTTCCATTGCTCAACAAGCATTTTGACCGTCTCCATCTCCGGCTTGCCGAGCGGCGCCGCTCCACCTGAGGCCGAGAAAATGGCGCCGATTTTGATTTCGTCCCCTCCATTTCCAGATGTCGTTGTCTTCCCGCAAGCGACAAGGAAAAGGAACAACAAGGCTGTCATGAAAAGAGACATTCTCCTTTTCATGTTGATTTCCCCCTTTCTTATTGATAACGCTTTCAAAATCCTTCTGGAAGGTGCCCCAAAAGAATGGGGACACCTTCTTTACCTCCCTATAGGAGAACAGCATCACCTCTCTCGAGTGTCTGCCGAAAACCATCCATTGGGTCAGAATCGTGGTCAGCGCCGCCGCTTGAACGCCTCCGCGGTGTTTAGTTTATGCTGGCGGACGTATTGCTCGATTTCATGCGCCGGCGCCTGTTCCCGTAGCAGGCGGATGATCTCTCGATGCTCTTCGATCGATGCTTTCGCCCGCTGCGGAACAAATGTGAATCCGTACACACGGATGCGTTTCATCCGCTGCCAAATTTGCTTGATTTGCTCTTCAAGGTAGGCGTTGCCGCAATGGGCGTAAATCAAAGAATGAAATTCATAGTTCAGCTCGCTGAACCGTTCCAGCTCCAGCTCTTCAAGCGCCCGCTCCATCCGTTCGTTCAACCGCTCAAGCTCGTTGATCGCCTCCTTCGTCAAATTGGCGGAGCCAAGCGCGGTCGCATAGCCTTCCAAAACCGCCAGCACGGACAACGTCTCCACATATTCGTTTTCGTTAATGGTGCTGACCACAGCACCTGCATACGGCTTGAACTCGACAAGCCCTTCCGCCTCGAGCTGGCGGATCGCCTCGCGCACCGGAATGCTGCTTAACCCGAGCTCGCGGGCGATTTGATCGATGACGACGCGGTATCCCGGGCCATAGACGCCGCTTTCAATGCGGGACAATATATACTCATACGCCAACTGTGTTTTGTTTTTCGCCTTCGTTCCCATACGTCTATCATATACTAGATCATATAGGTTGACTAGTCGTCATGCCTGTTCGGCAGACAAGGCGGTCCGTTTCTCCCCCTTGCCGAACGCGGGAATCGGCGGGTCGCCGACCGCGACGTGGACGACCTGCACTTCCGTATAGAAATCAAAGCTGTAATGCCCGCCTTCGCGGCCAATGCCGCTGTATTTCGTCCCGCCAAACGGGATGCGCAAATCGCGGACGTTCGGCGAGTTGACCCATGCCATCCCGCTTTCGATCGCTTGGGCGACGCGGTGGCCGCGCTTTAGATCGTTCGTCCAGACGTATGCCGCCAATCCGTATTTCACAGCGTTCGCCAGCCGGATCGCCTCTTCTTCATCCGCAAAGGACATGACCGCCATCACCGGTCCGAAAATCTCTTCCTGCGCCACCTTCATGCCGTTATGGCAGTTCAGCAGCAGCGTCGGCGGCACAAAATTGCCGTTTTCCAACCCGTTCGGAACACTGGGGGCATAGACGTCCGCCCCTTCTTGCTTGGCGATGTCTATATAGCGGTTCACCCGCTCCCAATGATCGCGGTGAATAAGCGGCCCCAGTTCGGTCGCTGGGTTCATCGGGTCGCCGATGACGATGCGGTCGACGCGCTCTTTCAGCCGGGCGACAAATTCGTCGTAAATCGACTGCTCGAGCAAAAGCCGCGAGTTGGCCGTGCACCGCTCGCCATTGAGCGAAAATACACCCCAAACGGCCGCATCAAGCGCCCGTTCGAGATCCGCATCGGCGAACACGATGAGCGGCGACTTGCCGCCAAGCTCCATCGATGTTTTTTTCAACGTCGCGGCGCTGTTGCGGATGATGTCCATGCCGGTCGTCGTCTCGCCGGTAAATGAGATGAGGCGCACGTCCGGATGGGCGACCAACGCGGCGCCCGCCGTTTCGCCAAACCCGTGCACGACGTTGAACACCCCGCGAGGCAGCCCGGCTTCATCGATGATTTCCGCCAGTTTATTCGCCGTCAATGGCGACCATTCGGCCGGCTTCAAGACGACCGTGTTGCCAGTCGCCAGCGCTGGAGCGACTTTCCATGTCTCGAGCATAAACGGCGTATTCCACGGCGTGATGAGCCCCGCCACGCCGACCGGCTTGTGGACGGTGTAGTTTACAAACTGACCATGGACGTGGTACGCTTCGCCGACAAGGCGCGTTTTCACCATTTCCGCGTAAAAGCGGAAGTTTTCCGCCGCGCGGGCGGCCTGTTTTTTCGCCTGGCTGATCGGAATGCCGGTATCCAGCGCCTCTAAATAGGCGATGTCGTCCGCCTGCTGTTCGATCAACTCCGCGATGCGAAACAGATAACGAAGCCGCCGCTCCACCGGCATCGTCCGCCACGGCCCGTGATCAAACGCCTCTTTCGCCGCCCGGACCGCCGCGTCGATGTCTTCCTTTCGTCCTTCGGCCACTTCGTTGATCGGTTCGTTCGTAAACGGATTGATATTGGTGAAATACAGACCGGCTGCCCCTTCCACAAACTGCCCATTGATATAATGAAGCACTTTTGGTTGCACTGCCATTCGTTTCCCCCCATCACTGCTGCGCCCGATAACGCGCATGAATGTTGTTGTGTTTATACGTCCCCGCCTCGCTGAATTCATACAGCTCAAGCGACAGCGCCAAATAGCGTTTGGCAAACAGCGGGGCGAAATGGTCTTTCATCACGGCAAACAGCTCGTCGCCGACTTCTTTTTTTACCTGTTCCGGACGCCCGGCGCCAATTTTCAGCGTCCCGTGCACAAACGCATCGTCTTCGGCCCCGTCAGCCACATAGTACTCGTCAAGCCGAATGGCGCGCGAGCGGATGCCGCCGACGGGAAACCAATCGCTCCGCTTGATCAGCACACGGTGAACTTTTTCAAGCAAGCCGCGAATATCGGCCTCTTCGCCGAGATTGGCCGTGTATTCTAAGACAAAGTGCGGCACGATCCTCTCCCCTTTCGCTCTGAACGCCCGATACCACGCTTTCTGCCGGGCGCTGCCTGCTATTCAATGTAATTGACGAGCCGGCCGATGCGCTCGATTTCCGTCACCACTTCGTCGCCGGGCTGGACGTTCACCGCCCCTTTCGGCGTGCCGGTCAAAATCAGGTCGCCAGGCGCGAGCGTCATGAATTCGGTGATGTACTCGAGCAAATACGGGATCGAAAAGATCATATCGCCCGTATCCCCTTCCTGCACAACCGCCCCATTGACATACGTCCGCAAACGAAGCGCCATCGGATCGCCCACTTCCTCATGGCTGACGATCCATGGGCCGAGCGGCGTCGTTCGGTCACGGTTTTTGACGCGGAAATTCGGTCGGTAATAATTTTCCAAGTAGTCGCGAACAGCGTAATCGTTGGCAATCGTGTAACCGCAAATGTAGTCGTACGCCCGCTCTGCTTTTACCCGGCGGGCCGGACGGCCGATGACGACCGCGAGCTCGCATTCATAATGCATCACGTTGACGCCGTTGGGGCGAACGGTTCGGCCGCGATGGCCGATGAGCGTGTTTTTCCCTTTGAAAAATAAAAGCGGCTCTTTCGGCGCGGCAAACGACAGTTCCCCCGCATGATCGGCGTAATTCAATCCAAGCGCCACGATCGTGCGCGGCTCGACCGGGGGAAGCCAGATGACGTCGCTCTCAGCGGCAATCGTCCCATCCGGCAGCAGAAGGCGGCCGTCGTCAAGCGGCACCGCGTCGGTCACCGTTCCGTTCCACGCTACGCGCGCCCGCTTCATGCCCCTCCTCCCCCTTCTTCGGCAACGATCCTATTTTCCAACACACCGATTCCATCCATTTCGATGCGCACCACATCTCCTGCCGCCACGAGCGGCGCGTCAGCCGGCCAGCTAAAAAACAGCACATCGCCCGGGTAAAGGGTCATAAATTCGGTCACCTCGGCCAGCCATTGTTCAGGCGGGCGCCGGAACCGGCGGAGATCAGCGCACTGAACGAGCTGACCATTGACATATACGCGCGCCATTAACGATGACAGCGGCACCGTTTCCTCTTTCGGCACCACCCAAGGGCCGACCGGAGTGAACCCGTCGCGCGCCTGCTCCTTCACCGCCGGTCGGTACCGCTGTTCGTGCGGAATCGACAGGTCATTGACGATCGTGTAACCGAATACAAAATCGAGCGCCTGCTCGCGCTGCACGCGCGCGGCGGTTCGCCCGATAACCAGACCGATCGCCGGGGCGGCGCGAAGCCGTTGGACACCGGGCGGGAGAACGACCGGCCGGCGATGGGCGTTGATAGTGTTCGCCGGCTTCATATACAGCACAGGCCCTTTTGGTGGTTGCTCGTACGGCGGAGCGGTCATGGCCTCGGCCATCCCCTCCCATTCCCATCGGTCATTAAGCGCCACCCCATACATAGCGCCAACGTCCGGCGCCTCCCACTCCCATTCGTCAATGGGCGCTGTCCGTCCCTCCAGCGTCATCGTTCTGCTCCGCCAATCCACTTTCGCCTCGAACAGATGCCGTCGGCCAGACAAGCGCAACCGCACGTTCATGATCGCCCTCCCCCTTTCATATCGATGACCAACGCCGACGCTTCCCTACATCCCAGCCGGCAAGGATCACTCCACCCACCCTCCTCAGCAAGCGCGCTCATTGCGGCGTCTCGGCCAGCAACCCGTATTTGACGAGCGTGCGGCGGATTTTCCGCTGGTTCTCTTCGCTTGGCAAATCGAGCGGCAGCCGGAGCTTCGGAGTGATTTTCCCCATCATGCCGAGCGCCGCTTTCACCGGGCCCGGGTTCGTTTCGATAAACAGCACATCATTGAGTTCCATCAATTCAAAATGAAGATCTTGCGCCCGCTTGACATCGCCGGCAAACCAAGCGTCGTGCAGCTCGGCCACTTTCTGCGGCACGACGTTCGCCGTCGCGCTGATCGACCCGGCGCCGCCAATCGCCAGCATCGGATAGCACAACAGCTCGATGCCGGAAAACAGCAGAAAATCGCGCCCGCAATGCCATAGCACCCGGTTGACGTGCTCAAAGTCTTTGTTCGACTCTTTCACGCCGATAATGTTCGGACAATCTTCGGCCAGCCGCGCCAATGTTTGGACCTCCAAATTGACCGCCGTCCGGCCAGGGATATTGTAGACGATGATCGGGATGTCGACCGCCTCGGCCACCGCCTTAAAATGCTTGTACAGCGCCTGTTGGGATGGACGGTTGTAATAGGGGACGATGACCATCGCCGCATCAGCCCCGATTTCTTGGGCGAATTTCGTCAGCTCGATCGTCTCCGCATGGTTCGTCGACCCCGTCCCCGGCACGAACGGCACGCGCCCGGCGACCGCCTTCTTCGCCGCTTCCATCACCTGCTTTCGTTCTTCCAGCGTCAGCGAGCTCGGTTCTCCTGATGTTCCCGTCACCGAAATGCCGTGTGTGCCGCTTTCGATATGCCAGTCAATGAGCGCCGTCAACGCTGCCACATCAACGTTTCCCTCTTCATCAAACGGCGTGACGACCGGCGCGATCGAGCCGCGCAGCCGTTCTTTCACTTCGCGGTATGCCATCCCCTTGCCCCCTATCGCCTTCATTTTTCTGAATCTTGTTTATATTTTACATATGATCATATACCAAATCAACTATAAAATCATATATTATTTTATCATAGAGAAACCGCCTGAAATGCTATGTTTTGGTCAAGAACGAACGATGGATGAAATCAGCTTTCTAAATCAGGAAGGTCGGTTTCCGCTTCGCCAATGTTGGTTCGTTCGGCTCGACCGGTTGGCCGCTGTGAACGTCAAGGACGATGGACGCCTCTTCAAACCAGCTGTCCGGCGCCGCATGGCCCCAGAACGTTTGCCGTCGCGGATCATCCAAATCCCAGCGGATCGGCGGAAAATCGGGGTCGCTCGTCAAATAATCGCCGTTGTACAGCTCGATTCGATGGCCATCCGGATCGCGCAAATAGACAAAGAAGGCATTCGACAATCCGTGACGGCCCGGCCCGCGTTCAATGTTCGCTGCATATCCGGCCGCTGCCAGCACATCGCACGCATGGATCAGGCTGAGCGGATCCGGCAGCCAAAACCCAATATGGTGAAGGCGCGGCCCTTTTCCGTTCATCAGCGCCAAATCGTGGACGTTTTGCTTCCGGTGCAGCCATGCCGCCCAAAGCTTCCCATCCTCTGTTTCCGTATACTCTGAGCAGGCAAAGCCCAGACCACGGACATAAAAGTCATATGCGCTCTTTACATCCGTCACCGCGCAGTTGAAATGATCGATGCGCTGCACGCGGGCCCCGCGATACAAGTCATACCGCTGCAACAACCGCTCGGTTTTCTCCATATGGGCAAAAAACTCAAGCGGCAGTCCGGACGGATCTTGCACGCGAAACGCCCTGCCGACGGCGCGCTGGCTTCCCGCTTCGAGCCACTTCGGCTGCAGCGTTTGCGCCGCAAACCATTCATAAAGCGCTTCCAATTCCTGCTCGGAACCGACTTTGTAGCCAAGCGCTTCGACCGCAGGGCGGGGCGCCTTCTTCAATAGAAGGCTATGATGATGATATTCTTCAAGTCCCCGCAAATACAGATGATCTTCATCCGCTTCCGTCACGACAAACCCAAGCACCCGTTCGTAAAAATCGCGGGCGGCGGCCAAATCGGTCACATGCAACACCGCGCGGGCGCAGCGAATAATGGAAAATGCCATCGCTCTCTTCCCCCTTTCGCAACATTCCTTCATCCAGAGTTGGGCGGCCGACAGAAAGAAGCCGTCTTTTCCGCTGGCGAACATGAAACAACTCCTTCCTTGTTGCTGGCCAAATCCTTTCACTTCAAACATCTCGCAGCACGCCCAAATCCGCCCGGCTTGCGCGCCACTGAACGCCTGTTTTCGAGCGGCGGCAACCTTAGGAAGCGCCGCAGCCGCGCATCCTCCGCTGTTCCCCCAACCGTGTTTGCGAACGTTCGAATGAACGGTCAATGCTTGTTGTCAGCCGGAATGAACACGCTTTTGGCGCCGCGCAAAAATTCGCGCACGAACTGTTTATACGGCTCTTTTTCGTAGCCATCGAAATACGCCATCCCCATCCGAACGGGGTCGCCGAAAAAGTAATATTCGTAATGCGTCTGCCGGGCGCCGAACGCGCTCATCGTGAGATCCCAAGCGAGCCGGAACAGCTGGACGCGTTCATAGCCGTCCACCGTCGCCCCTTGCATCGCCCGGCGGACGATGTCGCCAATTTCCTCGTGCTGAAAATCCGCCTCCGTCGGAATCGCCATCAACCCCGATGCCCCTAAAATGCGGATGATCTCCGCCAAGCGCGGATAAATGCGCGGATACCAGTTGCGCGCGGCATCGAGCGCGGCAAAATCGGGCGTCATCGTTCCCCAACGGTCCCGCTTCGCATTGTGCTCGGCCCGGTACAAATGGCTTTTCATCGTCTCGAGGACGAGCATGATTTCCGCCCCTTTGTCTTTCACATGCTGGAACTCGCCGATGCCGATCGCTTCGATGAGGCAAAGGGTGACGCCAAGCAAAAACTCCGTTTTGACGATGTTTTTCGCCACGACTTGATGGGACATATGAACAACTGCGTTCGTTTCCCGGAACGTCCGGTTGCAAATCGATGAATTGCCGCACACAAACACGCGCTCCCACGGCACAAACACGTTTTCAAACGAAACGATCGCATCGCCTTCCTCAAAACGCGATGCCAGCGGATGATCCCACGCGCTCCGCCCGTAGTCAAACGCCTCGCGGCAAATGAACTTCACGCCTGGCGTATTATTCGGAATGGCAAAGGCAAGCGCATATGGGTCTTCGCCGGATGTCGCTTTTTTCACGGTCGAGGGAAACACTAAAATTTCATCGGTGATCCCGCCTTGTGTCGCCAACAGGCGGATGCCGCTGACGATGATCCCGTCTTTGCGCCGTTCCACCAAGTGAAGCGGCACATCGGCATCGTTTTGTTCGTGTAGCGCCTTGGCGCGGTTCATTTGCGGATGGATGAGCGTATGCGTCAAGCTGATGTCGTTTTCCCGCGCGTACTCATAATAGTTTTTCGCATTTTCGGCAAACATCGGATCGTCTTCGGCAAACAAATCGTTGGCGATGCCCATCGCCATGACTTCGGCATTCAGATAATCAGGCGAGCGCCCCATCATTCCGGCCGACATCCGCGCCCACTCTTGCGTCGCCTCGCGGCGGGCGATGAGCTCGTCAATCGTAGTCGGCTGAATGAACGTCATCCCGACCGGCTGCCCGGTTGTCGGCGACCGGTACAACATCTTCTCCGGCTTTTCGTATTGCCGGTCGTAAAGCGCCGCCATCGAGCGGACGACGTTGCGGAACGCGGGATGAACGGTGACATCCTCCACTTTTTCCCCGTGGATGTACACGCTGCTTTTCGCCTGCTTGAGCCGCTCCATATACTCCTTTCCTGTTTTGGCCGGCATTTTCATCCCCTCCGTTTTCGGGTATAATAGTTAAGGAAGCGCTTTCATTCAGAATGTTCAAAATTAATATAACATATGATTTCATATATGAAAAATACAAAAACAATAAACGAACCTATATGAAAAATGTATACAAGCGGACGCGGCAGGCATTCCCCTTTCTCCACCAGCGCCATTTCCCAAAAACCGAAAGAGAGTCCGCGAACGAAAGGAGACAAACGCATGATCGATGTGAAACAGCTGAAATACTTCGTCACGATTGCCGAAGAGGGACAAATCACCAAAGCGGCGCAAAAGCTTCACATCGCCCAGCCGCCGCTCAGCCAGCAGCTGAAGCAGCTCGAAGAAGAGCTCGGTGTTCTTTTATTTGACCGGAAGGCGAAAAAAATGGAGCTCACCCCACCGGGCAAGGCGTTTTACGAAAAGGCGAAACAACTGCTGCGCCAGCTTGATGACGCCGTGGCGGAAGTGAAAGAAATCGAAGAGGGAACGGCGGGAACGCTGTCGATCGGCTGCGTCAAATCGTGTTTTTCCTATTTGGCCCAAGCGATCCGTCACTTCCACGAACAAGTTCCGAACGTGACCTTTCATCTCCGCGAAGGGGATACGTTTTCCATTTGCCAGCTGCTTCAAGAGCGGCACATTGACATCGGCATCGTCCGCCTGCCGATGGATGCAGCTCATTACGACGTCATCCATCTGGCGAGCGAGCGTTATGTCGGCGTGTTGCCGGCGCAATGGAAAAACGGGCGAACCGCGCTATGCATGCGCGATTTTGCGGATTGGCCGCTTCTCCTTCTTCACCGGGTGCACGGCGCCGGACAGTACGAGCGAGTCATCGAGGAATGCCGCCGCCATGGCTTTGAACCGAACATCCTATGCGAATGCCCGGATGCGACGATCTTGCTTTCCCTTGTCGCCCAAGGCCTCGGAGCCACCATTGTGCCGCAATCCACCGTGGCCTTGTTTCGCCTCCCCGGCATCGACGTGCTCGAGATCATCGACTCGTCGATGACCGCGGAAGCCGCCGCCATCCTCGACCGACAACGGTATTTGCCGAAAAGCGCCCGCCGCTTCCTAGCTGTGCTCCAAACGATTGCCGCCAGCGGACAACCGAAAGAGAGCGGGCCGCTTCTTCGATCGTAGACTCGGGAGGACAAGGAGCCCATACGATCTGGTCAATGACCGGCTTTGCAAAAAATCAGGCGCCGTTGGGCGCCTAATTACAATCCGGCCGATCGCTGCAGCCGCTTGGCTATTTCGAAAAAGTCTTCCGCCGAAATCCCAGGGGCGAATTCTTCCGGCACTTCGTCCAAATCCGGGATCGTCCCCCCTTGGGGAGCTCCTTCCACCACCTCGAGCGGCTTTCCATCGCTCGGATGCGTGCCCTGCCAAATGCGGGCGATTTCTCGGTAATAGCGATCGCTGAACGTATAAAGCCGGCGGTGGACGCCTTGGTCCTCATACTTTCTCGCCTCGTCGAACACACGGTTATCCAAGTTCGGGATCGGCAGCATCTTCGTCACATCCACACCGGTCGCCACTTCCAACGCTTTCGCATACGCTAAAATATGGACGCCCCCGCGCACGAGCAAGTAGCCGATCATCTCGCGGGCCGTCGGGTGATCGGTCATTTCATAGACGCGCATTTTATGCGTGCGCGCTCCGCACTCAAGGAAAAAGTTATGAAGCAAATCCAAAATCAAGTTGCCGCTGTTGAACACGTACTCCCCCGTCCACGCCTTCCCCATCGAATCGCCGGGAAACGCCGTCTGCGCCGTGGCGATGAAATGATACGTATTGCGCTTGTCTTTCGCGTCCTTCATCGGCGCTGTATCCGGGTCACCTGGGTGGGTGGAGCCGGTCAAACAAAGGTTGATCGCGTTGGACACGAGCTCGACATGGCCGAACTCTTCGGCAGTAATGCTTGCCACCAGCTCGTAAAACGGGCGAAGCTTGTTTTTTTGCCGAAAATTGAATGACTGAAACAAATAATTGTTCAACGTCGACATTTCGCCAAAGCGCCCGCCAAGCAGTTCCTGCACGGCCGCCGCCGCATTGGGGTCTGCGTACTTCGGCTTCGGCAACTCAATCGCCAACCGGTCGATTCGCTGAAAGACCACCGCCTTTCCCTCCTCTTTCAGTTATGGCCGAGGCGAACGGAAACGACTTGCGCCAAGCGGACATAATAAACCGCCTGATGCGCGGCAATGACGAGATGATCCGGCTTCACATCCCTCACGATCCCTTGGATCGAGCCGCGGACGGTTTCTACCACCACCTCTTGGCCGCGCACGCCTTGCAAGGTATGGTATACATACGGGTCGATGAGCGCGAACAGCTGCGGGGAGGCATACGGTTGGTTCACGCGTGGTTCCTCCTTTGCGCAAAATCAAAATGGCTCCTTTATGATACGTATGACACCGGCGCCCAAACATGACAACAAAATCAAGCGGCGAAGGCCAAAATCTTCCTTCGCCGCCAGAGAGTCTAGAGGGATGGTGATTTAATCGTGCATGCCGCTTCCCAGCCTCGCTTCTCAAATAGAAAAACCCTGTAGCATTCGGTACTACTTTTCTTTCACACGGTCACCCATCGATTAGGGAAAACAGCGGTTTTGCACCGTCCTTCTCGGAAGCTATGCTTTCCAACGCTCGAGAGGATCACGCAGTAAACAACGGACGCGCGGCGTCAGGGGCAACGGCCGTCGTATCGTTCGATTTCGCTGCCGGCAACCAACCGTCGCGCCCCCGTCACGCCGCCAAAAACTCGCGCAGTTTCGGTACACGCGGAACGATCAGGCGGTCAAACAGCCAGATGAACAAGAGAGACAACGCAAACAAAGGCATCACAATGGCGGCGGCGATCATCCCGCCCCAGACGGTTTTCACCGTTTGTGAGTCCCGCACCCGCGCCGGTGCTCCTAATCCCTTTGGCTTCCGCTGGCGCCACATGACCCAACCGCTTACGGCCAAAACGATGAGCCCAAGGCAAAAAACGAGATTAATCAGCTGGTTCGCCAGGCCAAACAACCGTCCTTCATGAAACGCAATGCCAATCGTGATCGCTTTGGCCAATGCGCCATAGTCGGAAAAGCGAACATCGCTCAGCACCCGGCCTGAATATTGGTCAATGTGCAAGGTGGCGTTATCCCACGGCTTGGTTTTCGACGTCGCCACCGTAAACACCCCTTTTGGGCCTTGCGGCAGCGAAATCGTGAACGGCTTTTTCACCTTTTTCTCCTCGGCAATCGCATACACGTCATCGAGCGACAACGAGGTCGTGTTGCGCGCGTGAACAGAAGGCACCGGCAGTCGCTCGGTCGCCCACGGCACATCTTGCGCCACCTCTTTGGTGACCACCTTCGATTCCGGCTTCGGCCCGAAGCTGAATGCAAACGGCGGATAACCAGTGTTCGTCGCCGTCGCCACGCGGTTAATGACCTCCCCCATGACACCCGTCCACGGCATGCCCGTCACAATGAGCAACAAAATCCCGCCGCTCATCCATATGCCTGTCACTGCATGCCAGTCGCGCCAGGCCAAACGTTTTTTCGCCCGCCAGCGCGGCCAAAACGTTCCGAAAACCGAGAATGATTGCCGCGGCCACCACAAATACAGCCCGGTCACTAACAAAACGAACCCCCAACAAGCCGCCAGCTCCACAAAGCGGTTGGCCAACGTCCCGCCAACGAGCAGCTCGCTGTGAATTTTTTTCGCGATTTCCGTCCAATTCTCATCCGCGCGCAAGGTCCCTTGAATCTCCCCGGTATACGGGTTGACAAAGACAAACACCATTTCTCCTTTGTCCATCATTCCTACTTTCACGGTCCGATTCGCTTCTTTCTCGAGCGTCACAGAGACGATGGGGTGATGCGGATATTGCTCTTTGACCCGCTCCGTCAATTCAACCAAAGGCAGCCGCTTTTCACCGATCCTGTCCACCTCATACAAATGGCCATACAGCGCTGATTCGATCTGCGGCTTAAACAAATAGACGGCCCCGCTCAGCGCCAAAATGATCAAAAAAGGCGCAAAGAAAAGGCCGGCATAAAAATGCCACCTCCAGACCGCCATGTACATCGACCGCTGTCTGTCCACCGGTTTCGCTGCTTGTTCCACGGTTTTCCCTCCTGCTTTGTTTTTCAGCAAGGAGTATAGAACAAAAGAATGTCCAACCGGTGAGCAATCGGTGAAAATCTTGTGAAATCAGATGGAGCGGGCCCATCGATCCCGCTCGTCATCCGATCAGCCCAAGACGCAGCGCCTTCGCCACCGCTTCCGTCCGATTTTTCGCGTTGAGTTTCCTTAAGGCGCTCGAAATGTAATCACGCACTGTAAATTCGCTCAAATAAAGCTGGCAGGCTGCTTCCAATGTCGAGGCTCCGTCCGCAAGCAACTTCAAAATCTCCATTTCTCTTGGCGACAAGGATTCCGTCATTCCTTCCCATTCTTTTTTTGGCGCCTCGATCCATTTCAGCAGCAACTCCCCCGCGCTTTGGCCAAATTTCATCAGCGCGGGAAACAGGCGGCGGTCAACCTCAAAGAAACAGCCTGGTCCACGATCGAGAACGACGCCCCCAATCATTCGCCCCTCTGTCGGCACATACACCGGAACGATCACCAGCGAGGCCAAATCGAATGACTCGACATATGCCTTTGGAAACTGTTCGGCTGCCCTCGGCACGTAAATGGGACGAAAATGGCGAAATTCATGCACTTCCGCTTTCAATTTTCCCACGCTTTCTTTCAACATCGGAATATTGTCCAATTCCACGCGCAAACGCTGAATTTGCTCATGGTCCACCCCATGTCCGGACAGACCGATGGCTGTGCTCTCCTGATTGACAAATTGAAACAGCGCGCAGCGGTTGAAAGGAAGAAAATAGGAGAAACCAAAACAAATATGCATGGCCGATTCCGCCAACGTCTGCGCCCGCAAAATCCATTCGTTGAACAAAATGACGGCATCTTTCCACAATGATTCTGTTTTCCAAGCAGAATCGCGGCTGATTTTGAATGATTGTTCATTCACTTCATACAACAGCCATTCATTCCATTTGAAAAACAAATACCGCACGGCCGGGTGCAAGGCGGATGCCCCTGGCGCATGTGCCTTCAGCACTTGATGAACCGTATTTTCCATTACATTCAAAGAAAAGATGATCATCTCCGGATGAAACGCTCCGATGCGTTCGAGATACTCATCCGTTGGATGCTCGCCCCCGTACGGGAGCAATCTTGCTTGAACGAATTCGCAAAGCGCGGAAAACACCCCTTGAACCCGCGCATTCCGCTTGCCAAGCGCTTCACCGATCCGCTCCCATTCCCGGTTCAATTCCCCCTCATACCTATGCAAGATGTCGGCCGCTTCATGCAGCAAACGAAGCAAATGATCGTTTAATTCCTTCGACATCCCCATCCTCCCCCGCATCCCCACTAGTGATCGACTACTTTGATCATCTACTTTCTTAATTCGATCGGTCAATTCCTTCTTTTGCCCGTCACGTTTGTCCAAGAACACTTAAAAAATCCGACAAACATAGGGATTTAATGGAATGGATAATTGTCATAAAATTTAAACAGATTGACTAAAGCGCTTACAGCGCTGATCATTCAAAAAAGGGGGAGGAGAAACGCCATGGAAATGGCAACAAAACCGGTCATCATTGGGGGGCGCACAGCGAAAAAGCCGCTGATCGCCGCGCTGTTAGGGGGGTTCCTGCTTCTCGGAGCCTTGCTGTCGATCTTCGGGCTGACAGGCGTCGCCTATGCGCTGCCGCTCGGCGGGGTGGGGGAATTCACCGTCCAATTTGACAAACTGAACGGCAGCGGATTTAAAATGTACGGCGGGATCGCGGAATCGGGAGAATCGAAGCAAACGCCGGTGTTTGTCAACGAGATTGCGAACGCCAGCATTCAAGGGCTGAAAATTTCCAAAGACTTTGACAAACTTGGCATCCGCGTCGTCATTGAAGCGGGAGGCACGGTCACGATCGATGGGCTCGTGCAAAAAGCGACGCAAATTAACGGCAACATCTCCTTCGGCAGCCTGACGATGAAAGAAAACTACGTCGGCGATGTACAAGACCCGGTCCAAAAAGCAGCGCAAGAGTTCACCCAAGGGGCCGACAATATTACGATCGACAACGGAAACTTGAAAACCGTCTATTTGTTCCAACAAAAAGTGGCGCTGCCGGGCATGAAAGTATATTTTGAAAAACTCAATTAATTTCAGTAAGGATGAGAGGCATTGAGCACAATTCGTTCCGGTTGGCAGGCGCTTCAGCGCTGGCGCAGACGGCGGCCGTTTTGGGGGGCGACGCTGCTGTTGCTGTCGGGCTTGATCATTTTGTGGATTCCAGCGCACTTATATGAAATTTCGCTCGTCCCTGGCAGCACCGTCTTCGTCGGCTTTTTCCTCGGCGGGATGGTATTGTTGATGGCCATCTTGTCGTATGCAATGCCGCGGCTGGCCACCTTATTCGGCATCATCGGCATGTTCAGCGCGATTTTATCGATTATGGGCGCCTTGGGCGGCTTCTTAGTCGGCACGATTCTCGGCATCATCGGCGGGGCGCTTTGCATCGCCTGGCGGCCGCAATGGGCCGACTCCGCCGCCCCGCTGGCGCATAGCGAAGCGGCTGCGGACAAGGAGGCCACCAACGTCACCCACTGAAAGCCATGAAGCAAAACCGAACGCGGATCGGCCGTCCCGTTCGGTTTTGTTTTGTCATCGCCGCCAATAAAGGCACATATAGATGAATGAGATCATCTACTTTCCAGAACAGAAGGAGGACCGCCATGAAACACCTTTCTCCCGAGCGACTGCACGTCACCCAGACCGCTGGAATCACCCAGCTGTCACCGGTGAACGGCCGTCTGTACACCTTAACCCACTCGGACACGACTGGCGCCTTATTCCTCACGGTCTCCCGCACATTTGTCACTGATCAGCTCACTTCTCAACGCGATGAAGTGCTCGGTGAATGGAAACAAGCCGGGCAACAGCTGATGTTGTTTCTCTATGTGTTCGTTGGCAACCGTCAAATGGGCCGGCAAGAAAATGCGCGCCGAGCGAACGTATTCAAGAAAGAATTGCCGTTGGCGCTCGAAGCTATTCGCTACGGCGACCGCGATTTTTTTCGCACGTACCCGTTTTGTGATTGGTGCCCGATTTTCATTCATTTCACTTCCGAATACCCGGAGCTCAACCGGACGGAATATTATGGCACTCCGTATTTGTATAGCTGAAAACAACTCCGGCGATGTTCCGCCATTCGCCATCATTGAATCGCTGCGTTTTTTCTGTTTAGGGGGCACGAGCTGGATGCGAATCCCTCTTTCTCAATCCCCCTTGGCCACGGCCCCCTTCCCGCGATGATAGTGCACCATGTGTTCAAATTCCTCAAAAATAAAAAACGGCTGCCACTGCAGCCGTCATTGCGTGATTTGAAATTGAACAAACCAAAAATGGAGACGGTGGGAGTCGAACCCACGTCCAGAGGCATCGCCACTTAAGCATCTACGAGCGTAGTCGGTATATTTCGCTTCGCCGTCCGTTCCGCCTACCGACAGGCCTCCCGGCGGCTAGCCTGGTTCGTCTCTTCCCTCATCCTCAGGCGGCGGATTTGGGCGTAGCCCGCTTCATATGAGCCCCTCGAACGCCACGCGGGCGATGGCGGGAGGAGCTAGCTGCAGCAATTAAGCAGCTAAAGCGTAGTTTTGTTTGCCAGTTATCTTTAGGTGACGTTTTTACGAGGACGTCCCCCTCGGCTCGCCGCTTAAGCTCGACCTACCCCTGTCGAATCCGGATCGTCCCCGCGGTGCGAAGAGATCGGAACAGCTTAAGCCATGGATAACTGGCTGTTGCACTTTTTATTATACCATGGTTTTGCGCATTTTCAATGGGAATGTTTTCAATGTCGGTGAAAACCAACGATTTTTTCCAAAAGGATGGAATTCGCTAGGGAAGAAGAGCCGATGTTTCAAGGCTTCCCCACTTGAGAAACATCGGTTTTGACTTTTTCACACGCCGCTTGCTCCCTACAGCTTTTGCCGCTCGCGGAAGGCGCGTTCGATTTCGCGCTGCGCTTCTTTCCGTTTCATGTCTTCGCGCTTGTCGTATTTTTTCTTCCCTTTGGCGACGCCAAGCTCCACTTTGGCGAAGCCGTTTTTGATGTACAATTTCAGCGGCACGAGCGTATACCCTTGCTCTTTTGTGTAGCCGATCAGCTTGTTGATTTCGCGGCGGTTGAGCAAGAGCTTTCTCGTCCGCAGCGGATCATGGTTGTAGCGGTTGCCTTGTTCGTACGGGCTGATATGCATGTTATGGAGAAACACTTCCCCTTTTTCCACTTTGGCGAATGAATCTTTCAAATTCACCCGGCCGTTGCGGATCGATTTGATTTCCGTTCCTTGCAGCACAAGGCCGGCTTCATACGTCTCTTCGATGAAATAATCATGGTACGCTTTTTTGTTTTGGGCGATTACTTTTCCTTCGCCTTTGGGCATCCGTTTTCTCCCTCCTCATCGTAGCGTTTCTTATTTTATCAAAAACGAAAAAGAAGGAAAAGCCGCCTGTTCGGCTTTTCCTCACCGTTTTTTCTTTTTCTTCTTTTTCGCTTTCGCGCTGCGGTTTGGGCCGCTTTGCGCTTTCGGCTCCGCCTTTTTCTTTTGTTTTTTCCCTTCGATGACGACCGGAGCGGCTTTCGCTTTCGACGGGCGGCGTCCTTTCATGCCGACGACTTCAAAGTCGACGATCCGCTCGTCTTTGTTGACGTTGATGACGCGGACGGTGATTTCATCGCCGATGCGGTACATTTTCCCGGTCCGCTCGCCGATCATCGCATAGCTGCGCTCGTCGTAGCGGTAATAATCGTCCGTTAAATAACTGACGTGCACCAATCCTTCGATCGTGTTCGGGAGCTCGACAAACAGGCCGAAGTTCGTCACCGAGCTGATAATGCCGTCAAATTCCATCCCGATTTTGTCTTCCATAAACTCCGTTTTCTTCAAATCGTCCGTCTCGCGCTC
The DNA here is from genome assembly GCF_013096845.1 of Geobacillus sp. BMUD. Taxonomy (NCBI): domain Bacteria; kingdom Bacillati; phylum Bacillota; class Bacilli; order Caryophanales; family Anoxybacillaceae; genus Geobacillus; species Geobacillus sp. BMUD. The sequence continues at coordinate 17,268 of NZ_SDLA01000008.1, read as the reverse complement.
GGCCTCGACGGCGCGCCGCTCCATATCGGAAGCGTGTTCGGCAATGTCCGGCAGCTTTTCCGCCCATTTTTGCTGGGTGTCAAGATCCATCTGGCCGTTGATGAGATACGTACGGATCAGCCGGTGAACGATCAAATCCGGATAGCGGCGGATCGGCGACGTAAAATGGGTGTAAAACTCGGTCGACAGCCCATAATGGCCGAGGCTTTCCGCGTCATAGCGCGCCTGCTTCATCGACCGAAGCATGACGGTGGAAATGACCATCTCTTCCGGTTCGCCGCGCACCGCTTCGAGAATTTGCTGGAGGGCGCGCGGATGGATTTGGTTGCCCGTTCCTTTCACGACATAGCCGAAGTTCGTGATGAACTCCAAAAAGCGCTGCAGTTTTTCCGGTTTCGGGTCTTCGTGAACGCGGTAAATAAACGGCACGTTCAGCCAATGGAAATGCTCAGCGACCGTCTCGTTCGCCGCCAGCATGAACTCTTCAATCAACCGCTCAGCGACCGACCGCTCGCGCAAGACGACATCGTACGGTTTGCCGTTTTCATCAACAAGCACTTTCGCTTCTTTAAAATCGAAATCGATTGCTCCGCGCTTCATCCGCTTGGTGCGCAAAATATCAGCGAGCTCGGCCATCAGCTCAAACATCGGCACGAGCGGCGCGTATGTTTCCCGCAAGGCTTCATCTTTGTCCACCAAAATTTTATTCACATCGGAATACGTCATCCGTTCCACCGTGCGAATGACGCTTGGGAAAATTTCATGGCGGACGACTTCGCCTTGCGGGGTGATTTCCATTTCGCACGACAGCGTCAACCGATCGACTTTCGGGTTGAGCGAGCAAATGCCGTTCGACAGCCGATGGGGAATCATTGGAATGACGCGGTCGACCAAATAAACGCTCGTGCCGCGCTCATACGCCTCGCGGTCGATCGGCGAGCCTTCCTCAACATAGTAGCTGACATCAGCGATATGGACGCCGAGCTTATAGTTGCCGTTCTCAAGCTTCGTCACCGTCACGGCATCATCCAAGTCTTTCGCATCTTCCCCGTCGATCGTCACGATCATCTCGCCGCGCAAATCGCGGCGCCCTTCCAAATCTTTCTCCGTAATGACATCTGGCACCTGGTTGGCTTGCTGAATCACGTCTTCTGGAAATTGAAGGGGAAGGCCGTATTTATAGATGATCGCTAAAATGTCGACGCCCGGGTCGTTTTTATGGCCGAGAATTTGAATGACTTCTCCTTCGGCGCTCATCCGCCCTTCTGGATACGACGTCAGGCGGACGACGACTTTATGCCCTTCGACCGCTCCGTTCGCCGCATGTTTTGGAATGAAAATGTCGTTGACAATCCGTTTGTCGTCTGGAATGACAAAGCCGAAATATTTGCTTTCCGTGTACGTGCCGACGACTTCCTTCACCCCGCGCTCCAAAATGCGGACGATCGTCCCTTCGCGGCGCGCTCCGGATGAGTCGGCCTGGATGCGCACCAGCACCGTGTCGCCATGCATGGCGTTTTTCAATTCGGACGGCGGGATGAAAATATCATCCATTCCCGGCTCCTCCGGTGTGACGAAGGCAAATCCCTTCGGATGGCCCGTCACTTTGCCGCGCACGAGATTCATCCGCTCAGGCACGCCGTAGCGGTTGCTTCGCGTCCGGACGACAAGACCTTCCTCTTCCATGGCGACAAGCGTTTTGACAAATTCCTTGAACCCGTCGGCATCCTCGATGCCAAACGCTTCTTCCAGTTCTTCGACCGTGAGAGGTTTATACGCCTCATCGCGCATAAACGTTAAAATTCGCTCCGCCAGTGTTTCATTCATCATCTGTTCCCTCCTTTCTGACGTTTACCAATCCAACGACTCCAAAAAGGCATAAATGTCTTCATGCAATTCATCCCGTTCCTCATCGAGCGTAATGACATGGCCGGATCGTTCATACCATTTGATCCGTTTGACCGGCGATTCAATTTCGTTATAAATGATGTTCGCGCTGTCCGGGTTGATCATCTCATCGTTCCGCGCTTGGACGACGAACGTCGGTGCATAAACCAAATCAAGATGGGCGCGCACATCGGCAATGAGTTCTTGCAAGGCTTTCAACGTCTTCATCGGTGTTTGCTTGAACCGTTCCATTTCCTGTTCGATTTGTTCCTCTGATTTTCCTTCCCGCTTTTTATACTCGCGCGCATACTCAAGCACACCTTTGTACATCGTTTCTTCGCTTTTGATGTACATCGGCGCGCACATCGTCACAATGCCTTCTATAGGTACAGTGTAGCCTAATTTCAAAGAAAATACGCCTCCAAGAGACAATCCGGCGACCGCAATTTTTTCGTAGCCTTTGTTTTTCAAAAACTCATAGCCGTTCATGACGTCTTGCCACCAATCATCCGGTCCGGTGTGAACGAGCTCTTCCGGCGGCACGCCGTGTCCTTTGTAAATCGGCGCGTGGCACGTATAGCCTTTCGATTCCAAGAATCGCCCAAGCATCCGGACATCAGCGGAGTTGCCGGTAAACCCATGCAAAAGCAACACGGCCCGCTCCCCAGCCTCAAAGAAAAACGGTTTCGGTGGAACCACTTTCATCATGCGTTCTCCATCCTTTCACGTTGAAATAGAAAAGGCAGCCCGTTTCTTGTAAGGACCGCCCCCGCTTTTCGTTTATGATGGTTGGACATATGTGACGAGAATCGTCAATACGAAAAACAAAATGGCCAATACAACCGTTACGCGCTGAAACACCGCATCGAGCCCGCGCGCTTTCTGCTTCCCAAACAATTGCTCGGCGCCGCCGGTGATCGCCCCCGACAGCCCGGCGCTGCGGCCCGATTGCAGCAGCACTACAACGATCAGCGCAACCGACACAATGACAAGCAGCGTCACAAGCAAGGCATGCATGCCTGACACCTCCAACGACCGACGTTGCAATGATTTTACTATACCACAGATTGCCGTTGGCGGCAACTGGCGAGCCTGTCTCAACACACCGAAAGGCATAGATTCACTTTTTTTAAAAAAACATAATCCGGAAGATGCTCAAATGGAGGAAATCGATGAAATCATTGACGAATGCTTGGCAAAAATCGCAACGCATCTGACTTGATCAGCCTGGAGGAAACGGAAGAATGGAACGGTGTCGAAGGAAAGACTGCGTTTCCTGTCTTTTCTAGGAGGCCGGTGATTTAGTGCAAAATACTACTGATTCCACCCATTTCTCAATTAGAGAAACCATGTAGAATCAGCTTTCTTTTCTGAATGAAAATGCCTCCTATTGGTGTGTGACAGCGGTTTTTCACCAGCCTACTAGACAGCCGAATCGAAGGGCGGGGGCCAAAAAAATTCTCCGCTCCTACCCTTTTGCATAGATGGAGGAACGTTTCATCCTCCACTGTTTGACCCTCCATGCCTTGGGCGCGGTATGATCATTGTCGTCCGCAGCCGAAATGAGTTACAATGAAAGCAAATCGGCAACGACGGGAGGGACTCCAATGGCAAGACCAGACGAACGAGTCGTCATCGCGATTGACGGCTACCAATTCAAACGGGCGCGGGAGGCGAAGGAAGGGAAAATTTTCGTCACGTCGCCGATCGGGGCGAACTTTACGTTTGACGTCAACGTCATGCGGAAGCTGCTTGAGGCGATCGACCGCGACCCGGCGCTGGCGGAACAGTTCGGGCTTCCTTCACCGGGAGCAAACGAATAACAAAGGAACGGCGGTTGGCCGTTCCTTTTTCCTTATGCGCGCGTCATCCACGCTTCCCGCTCGCGGCCAAACGGATCGTCTTCAACATGGCTCGCAGCCGAAAAGACAAACGCCGGTTTGCGCTCGTTCGTATAGATCGGCCACTTCTCTGGCAAATGCGCGCCGTTCGGGTCGCCGGTGCGGGCGAACGAAAGCCAAGCGTAATGCATTTGATTGGCGATCGCCTCGCGCTCCGGCCGGCTGCCGACAAAATTGGCGACGCCGGGCTGATGGAGGTTGTGAAACACAAACGGCAGCTCAAGCGCATGGCATGCTTTCAGCTGTCCGCCGAACACCGGCGTTTCATAATCAAACCGATACATGTACACCTCGGCCCCCTGCGCCGCCTGGGCATCCGCCGTCCGCAGCATCCCCTCGACAAAAACGCGGTACGTCATGATGCGCAGCCACGTTTGCCACGCGGGCGCTGACGCATCCGCCGTTTCCTTGTAATAGCGGATTGCCGCGTCCGGAATCGGCCCGACTTCACGGTTGATCCGGTCAAGCAGTTCTTTTTCGCCAAGCTTTGTCCAAGACGGATCGGTCAACGTAAACAAATGGTACTCGTCTTTCGTCACGCCAATCAAAATCGGAACACCGCTGGCCGCCCCATCGCGGAGCGCTTTGATCGGATGGCGGCGCAGCACATGTCCGTCAATCACCGGGCCGTACGTGATTCCTGGGCCAAGCGACATCGCCGCCTGCAACAGTTCATTGGCTGGAATCGACAACAGCCGATCACGGTCGCCTAGACGGACGCCGGCGCGCTCGAGAATACGCTCGGTCATGGCCATCGCCGTCTCCGATGAACGAAGAAGAAGCGAACCCGACCCGCTTTGCAAAATGGCGCGCCGAAACAGCCCGCGGGCCTCCGGAAGCGACAACAGCACGCCAACGCTCGCCGCTCCGGCCGATTCACCGAAAATCGTGATGTTGTCCGGATCGCCGCCAAACGCCTCAATGTTCTCCTTCACCCAGCGCAATGCCGCCACTTGATCCAAAATGCCGAGATTGCCCGCTTGGGCGTACGCTTCGCCAAATGCATCACCGAGATGCAAAAAGCCGAACACATTCATCCGGTAGTTGATCGTCACGACAACGGCATCACCGTGTTTCGCAAACGCCGCGCCATCATACCACGGCGACGAGCCCGAACCAAACAAAAAGGCGCCGCCGTGAATCCAAAACAACACCGGGCGCTTCTTCCCATCGGCCGCGGGCGACCAAATGTTCAGGTACAGCCCATCCTCGCTCGGCGGCTCGCTCATCCTCCCGAGCAATCCGCTGAAAATCGGATCCGACGGCTGCATGACAACCGGCCCGAACGATGTCGCCTCCCGCACCCCATCCCATGCCTCAGGCGGCTCCGGCGGCAAAAACCGGCGCTCACCGACCGGCGCTTTCGCGTATGGAATTCCTTTCCAAACGGAAACGCCTTCATTCGTTTCCCCGCGCAACCGGCCGTACCTTGTTTCAACAACGGTTCGCTCCATCCCTCTACCTCCTGAATATTCAAACGATTCAAAAATAGTATAAACCACCACCCCTCCCACGTCCATCGTTTTGCGCCCGCATGAGAGGTGCTCATGCCGCTTCGAAAAGAGAGGTCCCATACCGAAAAGCAAAGATCACCGCGCCCGAAACCGTCAGCACCATTACAGTTTCTCTTGGCGCACCTTTTCTCTCATTAATTAATAAAGAAGATAAACTAGTAACTATCCCCAAAGCACCTGCAATGAAGAAAAGATATTTTATATTGAAATAATCAACACTGACCCCAAAAATAAACTGGGCTACTGGCGTTGATAGCATTGAAATTGCCATCATAATACTATTCACTCTTCCTAATAAATGAATAGGCACAGAATGTTGAACAAAAGTAGGTATAAGGACTCCTATAAAACCAGTAATTAAACCAATTACGAAAACGAAAATTAGAGTAATGAAAAAGTTTTGGGTGAAACATAGTGCGGCAATACCAGCAGCTTGTAAAAGAAAAGAGAAATATATAACCTTCAATTCAACCTTGTGAATGCTTTTAACTGAAAAGATTAAACCAGTTAACAAACTTCCCATTGACATCGATGAATATATATATCCTAAATACTTAGCATCATCACTAACATTTTTAGCCAAAAAAGGGAACAATACATTAACCCCGTTTGCTCCAATATTTACAAAAAACATAGTTATCACCAAATAAAAAATCATTTTTTGTCTATTCAAAAAACTAAAACCGAGTCGTAAATCCGAAAAGTAAGAAGTGTTGTCATTATTGTCGTTCATATTTTCAAGATGACTATTTTTACAATCAACAAACAAAATGGAAAAAGTTGAAAATACATATAAGATAGACATGGCGATCAAGGAACGTTCTATTGAGATTGATTCAACCATCCAAGCGGCGATTAAAGGACCCAAAATGATCGTTGTTCTTACAACAGTGAAGTATTGACTATTGAGACGACTTAAATATTCAGTAGCGACTAATCTTGGCTTTATTGATTCTGAGGCTGACCAATAAAAAGCATCAATCGCTCCAAACAAAACGGAGACCATTATGAGAATGACAAAAGAGATCGTATGATCCCATAACAGAATAGCTAAAACTAACACAATGATTGCCCTTATTATGTCTGACAACCACAGAAACAACTTTGCCCCTATTCGATCAATAACCGGTCCGCAAAGAAGCCCAGCAATAAATCTCGACAAACCTAGAGAAAATAAAACTGCTCCCATCAAAAAACCTGATTGTAAAACGTCAGCAATATACCAAGCTATAACAACACTGTATATGATGTCCCCCAAGTTGGAAAGAAACGTTGCTATGCAAAATTTTGTAGCGTTCAAAATGATCCCCCTTAAAAAGATTGAGACTAGGCATGTCATGCACTTGTGAAACAGAACAAAAATTCGTTGAAGCGCTTCCTGTGCTTCGGCAAATCCTCGTAACGTTCGCCCTGCCCATTTCTCGTTAAAATCTTGGATCGTCAAATACACGACTTTTTCCGCGGCTTCTAAACTGCTCAAACGGTTCATCCAATTCTATTCTAAAAATAAAAAACAACAAAAACTATTCCTGAAAATTAGACAATTTTCTACAAATTATGAGATGGAGAGGCGCAGTTTTCCTGAATGCGTCAAGACGTCTTGATCACCGCCAGCCATTCAGCGCCCTTTTGCCTCCATCAAAACAACAGGCGCCCCCTCCGTTAGGGACGCCTATTCCCGCTATTTTTTCAAATTGTAAAACGAGCGGATGCCTTGGTATATCGCGGTGTGGCCGAGCTCGTCCTCAATGCGAAGCAATTGGTTGTATTTCGCGACGCGGTCTGTACGTGAAGGTGCACCTGTTTTAATTTGACCAGCGTTTGTCGCCACCGCGATATCGGCGATCGTGCTGTCTTCCGTTTCGCCGGAGCGGTGCGAGATGACTGCCGTGTAGCCGGCGCGTTTCGCCATTTCGATGGCATCGAACGTTTCGGTCAACGTGCCGATTTGGTTGACTTTAATCAAGATTGAGTTGCCGACGCCTTTTTCAATGCCTTCGGCCAATTTTTTCGTGTTCGTCACAAACAAATCGTCGCCGACGAGCTGCACTTTGTGGCCGAGCCGCTCGGTGAGCAGTTTATGGCCTTCCCAGTCATTTTCATCGAGCCCGTCTTCGATCGAGATGATCGGATATTTCGACACGAGCTCTTCATACCAAGCGACCATTTCTTCCGACGTTTTGACGACGCCTTCGCCTTCCAAATGGTACTTGCCGTCTTCTTTGTTATACAGCTCGGACGACGCGACGTCCATCGCGAGCATCACTTGTTCGCCCGGTTTGTAGCCGGCTTTTTCGATCGCTTCGATGATCGTTTGCAGCGCTTCTTCGTTCGATTTCAAGTTCGGGGCGAAGCCGCCTTCGTCACCGACTGCCGTGTTGTAGCCTTTCGCTTTTAGCACCGCTTTTAAGCTGTGGAAAATTTCCGCCCCCATGCGCAGCGCTTCGCGGAAGCTTTCCGCACCGACCGGCATGATCATGAATTCCTGAATGTCAACGTTGTTGTCCGCATGCGCGCCGCCGTTTAAAATGTTCATCATCGGCACCGGCAGCGTTTTGGCGTTAAAGCCGCCCAAGTATTGGTACAGCGGCAGACCCAGTTCGTCCGCTGCCGCGCGGGCGACGGCCAGCGACACGCCCAAAATGGCGTTGGCGCCGAGCTTGCTTTTGTTTTCCGTGCCGTCTAATTCAATCAGCTTCCGGTCGATCGCCACTTGGTCGGTGACTTCGAGGCCGATGATTTCCGGCGCGATCACTTCGTTGACGTTTTCGACTGCTTTTAGCACCCCTTTGCCGAGGTAGCGGTTTTTGTCGCCGTCGCGCAGTTCGACGGCTTCATATTCCCCGGTTGAGGCGCCGCTTGGCACCAGCGCGCGGCCGAAGCCGCCTTCTTCCGTATACACTTCCACTTCCACCGTTGGATTGCCGCGCGAATCGAGCACTTCACGCGCATACACATCGATAATCGCAGACATCTCGATACTCTCCTTTCAAGATTTATTCATGAACGATTAACGTTTTTCCGGTCATTTCTTTCGGCTGCGGCAAGCCGAGCAAATCGAGCATCGTCGGCGCCAAGTCGCCTAAAATGCCGCCGTCTCTGAGCTTGATGCCTTTTTTCGTTACGATAACCGGCACCGGATTCGTCGTATGGGCCGTTTGCGGCTTGCCGTCCGGCGTCAGCACTTCATCCGCATTGCCGTGGTCAGCGGTGATGATCGCGATGCCGCCTTTGGCCAAAATGGCATCGACCACTTTGCCGAGGCACTCATCAACCGCTTCCACCGCCTTGATCGTCGGTTCGAGCTTGCCCGAATGGCCAACCATATCCGGGTTCGCGTAGTTCAAGATGATCGCATCGTACTTATCAGCCGCAATCTCTTTCAGCAGCGCGTCCGTCACTTCATACGCGCTCATTTCCGGCTTCAAGTCGTACGTCGCCACTTTCGGCGAGTTGATCAAAATCCGATCTTCGCCCGGAAACTTCTCTTCGCGGCCGCCGCTGATGAAAAATGTCACGTGCGGATATTTTTCCGTCTCGGCGATGCGCAATTGGCGCAAGCCGTGCTGCGACAACACTTCGCCAAGCGTGTTGTCAAGGTTCGTCGGCTTGAACGCCACGTACCCTTTCACCGTTTCGCTGAAATGCGTCAAGCAGACAAAGAACAAATGCTTCGGATGCTTCGGCCCGCGGTCAAACTCGCGGAAATCTTCGTTCGTGAACGTGTTTGAAATTTGGATCGCCCGGTCGGGGCGGAAATTATAGAAGATGATCGCGTCGTTGTCTTGAATCGTCGCCACCGGACGGCCGTCTTCGCGGACGATGACCGACGGTAGGACGAATTCGTCGTAAATGCCATGCTTATAGGAGTCTTCAATGCATTCAAGCGGATCCCGGTACGTCGGGCCTTCGCCGTACACCATGGCCCGATACGCCTTCTCGACGCGGTCCCACCGCTTGTCGCGGTCCATCGAGTAGTAGCGGCCCGATAACGTCGCGATTTCACCGACGCCGTATTCCTTGATTTTTTCCTGCAGTTCTTTGATGTATTGCGGCGCCGTTTGCGGGCCGACGTCGCGGCCGTCCAAAAAGCCGTGGATGTACACGCGCTTCACGCCTTCTTTCGCCGCCAGGCGCAAAAGGGCGTACAAATGGTGAATATGGCTGTGCACCCCACCGTCCGAAAGCAAGCCGAACAAATGCAAGCTCGTCCCATGCTGCTTCACATGGTTCATCGCCGCCAAAAACGTTTCATTGCGGTCAAACTCGCCTTCGCGAATGGCGATATTCACCCGCGTCAAGCTTTGGTAGACGATGCGGCCGGCGCCGATGTTTAAGTGCCCGACCTCCGAGTTGCCCATTTGCCCTTCCGGAAGCCCGACCGCCTCGCCGCACGCCTTGAGCGTTGTATGCGGGTATTCGTTCCAATAGCGGTCAAAGTTCGGCTTCTTCGCTTGGGCGACCGCATTGCCGTATGTTTCCTCGCGCAGCGCAAACCCGTCCAAAATGATGAGAGCCACCGGTTTTTTACTCATGGCGGCCCGCCTCCACCAATTGCAAGAATGAAGCCGGCTCGAGGCTCGCCCCGCCGACTAAGGCGCCGTCAATCTGTTCTTGCGCCAAGAAGTCGCGGATGTTGTCCGGTTTGACGCTGCCGCCGTATTGAATGCGGATCGCTTCCGCCGCTTCCGGGCCAAACAAGCGCGAGACGACCGAACGAATATGGCCGCAAACTTCATTCGCATCTTCGGCGGTTGACGATTTGCCCGTGCCGATCGCCCAAATCGGCTCGTATGCGATAACCGCTTCCTTCACTTGGTCCGGCGTCAATCCCGCGAGCGCTTTTTCCACTTGTGAAGCGACGACGGCGTTCGTCTGCCCCGCTTCCCGTTCCTCAAGCGATTCGCCGCAGCAAATAATCGGTATAAGCCCACGGGTGAAGGCCGCCAACACTTTTTTGTTCACGGTCTCATCCGTTTCCGCAAACATTTGCCGGCGCTCCGAATGGCCGAGGATGACATACGTAACGCCGATGTCTTTCAGCATGACCGGGCTCACTTCGCCCGTGTACGCCCCTTGGTCGGCAAAGTGCATGTTTTGCGCCCCGATGTTTAAATCGGTGCCCTCTGCCGCTTGCACTAACCGATCCAAAAAGAGAAACGGCGCGCAAACGATGGAATCGACTTCGTCCGCCGGCGGCACGAGCCCTTTTACTTCCTCGACAAATTGAACAGCTTCCGCCAGCGTTTTATGCATTTTCCAGTTGCCTGCAATGATGCGTTTTCTCATCGTTCACCCTTCCTTTCGATGGGCGGTGTCCGCCGCCATGCGCCCAATCTGGCGCCGTGGGTCATTTGTCTTGCAACGCAACGACACCCGGCAGCTCTTTTCCTTCCATGAATTCGAGCGAAGCGCCGCCGCCGGTGGAAATATGATCCATTTTGTCGGCCAAGCCGAATTTTTCAACCGCCGCCGCTGAGTCCCCGCCGCCGATGACCGAATACGTGTCGGTCGCTTCCGCCAATGCTTGGGCAACCGCTTTTGTCCCATGGGCGAACGCCTCCATTTCAAAGACGCCCATCGGGCCGTTCCAGACGACGAGCTTTGATTGACGAATGACATCGCGGTACAATTCGCGCGTTTTTGGACCGATGTCAAGCGCCTCCCAATCGCTTGGGATGGCGTCAATCGGCACGACTTTCGTATTGGCGTCGTTGGCGAACCGGTCGGCGATGACGACGTCCACCGGCATATAAAAACGGACGCCTCTTTCTTTCGCCTTTTCCATAAATGATTTGGCTAGGTCGATTTTGTCCTCCTCCAGCAACGACTTGCCGACGTCATGGCCGAGCGCTTTGACGAACGTATACGCCAGCCCGCCGCCGATGATCAAGTTGTCGACTTTCTCAAGCAAATTGTCGATGACGCCGATTTTGTCTTTCACTTTTGCGCCGCCGATGATCGCTGTAAACGGGCGGTCCGGATTCGAGAGTGCCTTGCCGAGCACTTCGAGTTCTTTTTCCATCAAAAAGCCAGCGACCGCCGGCAAGTAATGAGCGATGCCTTCCGTCGACGCATGGGCGCGGTGGGCGGCGCCGAACGCATCGTTGACATACAGATCCGCCAGCTCCGCAAACGCTTTGGCCAGCTCGGGATCGTTTTTCTCTTCGCCGGGGTAAAAACGGACGTTTTCCAGCAAGAGCACATCGCCTTCGTTCAAGTTCGCGACCGCCGCTTTCACCTCATCGCCGACCGCTTCATTCGTTTTGGCGACCGGCCGCCCAAGCAGTTCGCCGAGCCGCTTCGCAACGGCATCCAAACGCAATTCTTCGACCACTTTCCCTTTCGGGCGGCCGAGGTGGCTCGCTAAAATGACTTTCGCTCCGTTTTCGATCAAATAGCGGATCGTCGGGAGTGCGGCGCGAATGCGCGTGTCATCGGTGATGGCGCCTTCTTCCATCGGCACGTTAAAATCGACGCGGCAAAAGACGCGTTTTCCTCTCACCTCAACATCGCGAATCGTCTTCTTGTTCATCGTTCGGGCCCCCTTTTGGCTGCAGTTTCGACAAAGGAAAAGGAGTGGGGATCATTTCCCCGCTCCCCTCCATTTCCCTATTATAGACTTGAACGGATGGAAAACTCAACGCCGAGCCGACATTACAGCCCTTTGGAGGCGATGTAGGCGGCCAGGTCAACGACGCGGTGCGAATAGCCCGTTTCGTTGTCATACCACGAAACGACTTTCACCATTTTGCCTTCAATGACCATCGTCGACAGCGCATCGATTGTCGACGAAGCGGTGCTGCCGTTGTAGTCGCGCGACACGAGCGGTTCTTCACTGTAGGCCAAAATGCCTTTCAGTTCGCCTTCCGCCGCTGCTTTCAACGCCGCGTTCACTTCTTCGACCGTCACTTCTTTTTCCAGCTCCGCCACCAAGTCGACGACCGATACGTTCGGCGTCGGCACGCGCATCGCCATGCCGTTCAATTTGCCTTTCAATTCCGGCAGAACGAGCGCCACAGCTTTCGCCGCCCCGGTCGTCGTCGGGATGATCGATTCCGCTGCCGCACGGGCCCGGCGCAAATCTTTATGCGGCAAGTCCAAAATTTGTTGGTCGTTCGTGTACGAGTGAACGGTCGTCATCATGCCGCGGATGATGCCGAATTTCTCATGCAGCACTTTGGCAAACGGCGCCAAGCAGTTCGTCGTGCACGAGGCGTTCGAGATGACATGATGGGCTTTCGGGTCGTATTTGTCTTGGTTGACGCCCATGACGATCGTAATGTCCTCGCCTTTCGCCGGCGCGGAAATGATCACTTTTTTCGCGCCCGCTTCCAAATGCTTCGCGGCGTCTTCGCGTTTCGTGAAGCGGCCGGTCGATTCGACGACAATGTCAACGCCGATCTCGCCCCACGCCAAGTTCGCCGGATCGCGTTCCGCCTTGACGATGATTTCTTTGCCGTTGACGACCAAGTTGTTGCCGTTCACCGACACTTCGGCATCCAGACGGCCATGGACGGAGTCGTACTTCAACAAATGCGCCAGCGTATTGGCATCGGTTAAATCATTCACCGCCACCACTTCAATGTCCGGGTTTTTCAATGCCGCGCGGAACACGTTGCGCCCGATGCGGCCAAATCCGTTAATCCCAATTTTTACTGCCATCGTTGGTTCCTCCTTATGAATTAGATTGTATCGGCAAGGGACTTGACTCCCCTACTAACGCTTTCGCGGCACCTTCGTCCGTCACCAGGAGCGAACGCGGGGCCTGCTTCATGTAGGCGCGAATGGCCTTCGCTTTCGATGCCCCTCCGGCAACGGCAATGACATGCTCGACATGCGGGAGGTGTTCCAGTTGAATGCCGACCGTTTTCACTTTATGCACGACGTCGCCGCGCTCGTTGAAATAGTAGCCGAACGCTTCAGCGACCGCATGGCGGGCGATGATGTTTTCCATCTCCGCAGGCGGCGTTTTCCGCCGCTTGGCCATCGTCATCGCTTCGCCGATGCCGTGGACGACCATGCGGCACGATTGAATGAGTTCCAACACTTCTTTCACCGCCGGCTCTTCGACAAGCGACGCGTACGCTTCATCGCTCAAGTGGTCGGGCACGTGCAGCAACCGATAGCGGCCCGTCGCTTTTTCCGCCATTTTCGCACAAATCGTGTTCGCCTGATTCTCAACATCTTCACCAAGGCCGCCGCGCGCCGGCACGAACAACACATCGCGAAGCTTCGAATCCGGCGTCATCATCTCCGCGACCGCCGCCATCGTCGTCCCGCCGGCCACGGCGACGATGTCCCCGGGTTCCAGCAGCTCCTTCATGCAGGCGACACACGCTCTTCCCATTTCTTTTTTTACCCAAGGGGAACGGTCGCTATCCCCGGCGACAACAATCACGCGCGGAATGCCGAGCTGCCCCTGGAGCGCGGCTTCTAGCTCTTTGAGACCGAGCGCTTCCCGCATGAAATCATTGAGCGTATGAAGGAGCGCCTGGCCTTCCTCCGTCAATCGCATGCCCGACACATCGGCGAAAAGCAAGTTTTGCCCTTTCAAAAACTCCGTTTCCGATCGGAGCACCCGCTCGCTCATGCCAAGGCTCGCCGCCAGCGCCCGCCGCCCGATCGGCGCCATGAGCGAAATGGAGTGCAAAATTTGATATCGTTTTTGCATAACATCAAGCAAGTCAGGCAATAACTTTTTTTGCGCCTCTAATAACGATCGCATCGGCTCTTTCTCCTTGGTTTGACATAGGGACATTATTTGTCCCGGTGTGACATATTATGTCCCACCTCTTCATAAAAAATTCCTCCCGCGCCATGTCCATTATAACAGGAGGCGGCGGGGCGTTCAACTGTTTTGCGCCGCCCGCAACCGCTTTCTCACCGTTTCTTTTTCAATCATTCCATAGCCGATTTCTTCGCCGTTGAGTTCCACGACGGGAATCATCAGCTGGTATTTTTCAAGCAGCGCATCATCTTGATAAATATCCACTTCTTCGATCGTAAAGGCCATGTCCGCCTGCAGCTCCATCAACACCGCCTTGGCTTTTTCACAAAGCGGGCAGTTGGTTTTCGTATACAAACGGATGTGCATCAGTTTCTTCCTTTCTTCCATCTTATGCATGATTTACAGATTCGTGTATTGCTTCCGCTTCGCCGAGGACGGAATGCGCAGCTGCTCGCGGTATTTCGCCACCGTTCGCCGCGAGATGGCGATGCCGTGCCGGCCGTGAAGCAAATCGGCAAGCTGCTGGTCGGAAAGCGGCGCTTGCGGGTCTTCGGCGGCAATCAGCTCTTGGATGATCGCTTTCACTTGGGTCGACGAAGCGGCCTCATCTGTTGCCTCGGCGGTAGCGGCGCTCGAAAAAAAGCGGCGCAGCTCGACCGTGCCGAACGGCGTTTGCGCATATTTATGGCGCACCGCGCGGCTCACCGTCGATTCATGCACCCCCAGTTCCTCAGCCACCTCGCGCATTGTCATCGGTTTGAGCGCGGACAGCCCGAATTCGAAGCACGGGCGCTGCCGTTCCACGATGACCGCCATCAGCTGAAGCAGCGTCTGCTTGCGCTGTTCCAGACTTTTCGCGAGCCACGCAAACTGCCGATATTTTTCTTTGATAAACTGTTCGGCCTGCCGGTCGCCGGATGCGGCAATGCGCTGCTCGTACTCCCGGTTCCACCCGAGCTCCGGATGGATGTCGTCATTGTAGGCGACCACCCAGTCTCCATCCGCCCCCCTGGCGACGATCACATCCGGCACCACCAAAGGCGGTTTGTCGCTCGAATAGTGAATGCCCGGCCGCGGCTCGAGCGAGCGAATGAGCTCAAAGACGCGCTGCAGCTCGCCAAGACCGACGCCAAGCTGCTTGGCCAACGTTTTCCACGACTTTTCCGCAAAGGGGACAAAATGGCAGCGGACGATCGTTTCCGCCAGCTCGTCGCGCTCCGGAAGGCGTTCGAGCTGCAAACGAAGGCACTCGGCCAAATCACGCGCCCCGACTCCCGGCGGGTCGAGCGACTGAACGAGGCGCAGTCCCCGCTCCATCTCTTGTTCTGACGCAGAAAATTGCGCCGCCAGCTCAACGAGCGGGACACGCAAATAGCCGTCCTCATCAAGCGAAGCGATGAGACAACGAACGATGCGCTCATCCCGATCGGCCAGCTTGAGCGAAGGCAGCTGAGAAAGCAAATGGCCGACGAGCGTCTCCTGCCGGGCCCCGATGTTCTCCAGCCACTGCTTTTGGTCCCGTTCCGTCCGATGGACCCGCTGCCGCCCCCGGCTGCGGCGAATTTCCAAAAACGGGTTTTCCAGCGACCGCTCATATAAAAACGCTTCCAAATCCACCGCGGAATACTGAAGCAGTTCAATCGCCTGCACAAGTTCCTTCGTCAGCGCCAACTGCAGCCGCTGCTCCTGCCTTAACTCCGCCCTCATCGTCACGCCCCCTTTTCTTTTATTGTACACGACGGGAAGGGGAGGAGGTAGAAGAAATTTTTGACGGCTGCCTGCAGGCAAACAGACGAAGGGAACCAAAAACGCCCCCTTCTTCTGACCCTATGTAGCGATCAAAACGAAAAACGACCGCAAACGCGGTCGCATCAAGGGATTTGGGAATCTCAATCCGAACTTGTCGGATAGTTGGAACGCCCCTCGGCAGGATAATAACCATATCCTAAAAGTATTGATATTTCAATATTTGAGCCACACGTTCTCTTGCATCGTGCAAAATTTGTGCAAAATTATTTTCGGCTGCTATCCCGTGCAAAAAAGGCGGAGCGATCCGCCTTCTTTTCGTTGCTCATATTCCATCCTTTTTAATCTTCCTCATCATCTTCTCGATGAAAGAAGGGATACTTCAGAAGCATTTTCTGAAACGATCCCTCATCCCTTATGGGAAGACGGCGATGCGGAAACTTGTAGTAGCATTTTTGATGCATGACAGTATTGACGATGTCGAGGAACCCTTTTTCGTCTGGCTGAATCGGCTCAGAACAAATCGGGCAACGCAGGCGGCCGATGATTGGAAACATGTTCATTTCTCCTTCCAAGATAATAACTCATCCAATAAATACTTCATCAAGTCATTTCTTTGGAACGACTACCATGAATTTCGTGGAGAAATGGGCGGTTGGAGGAGGAAGAGACCCGGACTGCAGCCTCGGCCAAGCCAGCTCGGATCGAACAGGACAAACGGAAGACAGGGCGGTTGTTGGCGGATGTGATGCGTCAAAACATCCCGTATCTTCAGCGGTCATCAGGGACGCCGATGTATCAAGCGCCGTCGGCACTTCAGGATGTTGGTTAGGTGTAAAAAATGGAATACAATATCACCGCCTCAAGATGAGGGATGAGAGTCCGAAAGCGTTTGCGATATTAATTCCTGAAAATTGTTCACTAACCGTCCATTTACAACGTCCGTAGTGAACCAAAAAAAGTTCCCACAAAGTCTTGACTGACTCCGCCAAAGTTGTTAAGTTTAAATTATGAAAATTCGGAAAATATAATGATAGGGGGGAGTTAAAAGTGGTGAAACGTCTATCATTATGTTTAGGAGCCTTTCTACTCGGACTAGGATTATTTATTTCGCCTAAAGGTGCTTCCGCCCATGATATGGAAGACAATTGGGCCAATAACGACACGATCGGCTATGGATACGAGACAGACGGTGGGTATGTTCTAGCCATTCAACGAATGCTAAAAGATACACCTTGGGGTTATAGTGCAGTCGACGGATATTGGGGTTCTAAAACCTATAATGGAGTGGTTAATTTTCAAAGAAACGAAGGTATAGCGGCCGATGGTATTGTTGGACCTGTTACATGGGAAGAGTTTGAGTGTAAATTATCACTTTATTTCCGCACAAAAAAGACTCTTTTTTGCACATTCCTTCGGAATATCCCTCTCCCCCTTTCCGAAAGAATGTGCTAAATTTTTTGTGAATTATTTCGGAATGGGACATGGG
>NZ_SDLA01000089.1:0-395 GCF_013096845.1 Geobacillus sp. BMUD | reverse complement strand
GAGGAAGCCCGCGACCTGCAGGAGGCCTACAGTGCCGAGGACCTCGCGCGGTCTGGGGTAATCGCGTCCTGGTCGGGCGGGCAGGTGACCCTCCATGTTGGCCTCGTCCGCCCGGAAGACACCGTCAAAAAGGAGGGCGCGCGCGGCTCCTCGGCTAGCCCGACCGGGGAGGAGGCCCCAGACGCCGGCGAAATCACCTACCCGGCCTCACTGGCCGAGGACCTCAAGACCGAGCGGGCCATGGCCCTCGGCGCCGCGATGGCGCTGCATCCGGAGGCCACGCTTGATCTCACGCTCTTCAAGCTGGTCAGTGATGTTCTGGATAGCGGCATGAGTGTCACGCAGGCGATAAAGATCGATGCCCGCAAGGAATACCGCAGCCATGCCAAGATGGA
>NZ_SDLA01000088.1:0-396 GCF_013096845.1 Geobacillus sp. BMUD | reverse complement strand
GGTCGAAGGCTTCATCTCGGTCGAACGTTTTCAAAGCCTCACCAACCCCGACAAGCTTCTGTCGATCAGCTTCTTCGAAGACGAAGACGCCGTTCACCGTTGGCGCAAACTGGCCGCACACCGGAATGCGCAATCCAAAGGCCGCACCGGCGTCTTCTCGGATTACCGCCTACGCGTCTGTCACGTCATGCGCGACTACGGCATGTTTGACCGCGATCAAGCTCCCGAAGACAGCGTCAAGGCGCATGGCTAGCGGCTTCTTCTTTTTGCAAATATGCAAACGCAACTTTGCAAATCACACTGCGCCCGATCCCGCGTCACATCACGACTGGCCCGAGGACAAAGCCGAAGGCGGCGGACGAGACAAAAAGAATGGGCGCCCAAAGGCGCCCATGC
>NZ_SDLA01000087.1:0-396 GCF_013096845.1 Geobacillus sp. BMUD | reverse complement strand
ACGATAAATATTATGTTTTTACGGGGACAGGATCGTTCCCGACTCACTATGGATGGTCATTTCGGCAAAGGTTCCTCCTTTCCCTCTGTTCTACGTCGGATTATAGACTCGCGGTTTTTTCTGCGAGATTTCTCACAAAGCCCAAAAAGCGTCTACGCTGTTTTAAGGTTCTGATCACCGACCAGTGATGGAGAAACTATGAGTTCATCGTGTATAGAAGAAGTCAGTGTACCGGATGACAACTGGTACCGTATCGCCAACGAATTACTTAGCCGTGCCGGTATAGCCATTAACGGTTCTGCCCCGGCGGATATTCGTGTGAAAAACCCCGATTTTTTTAAACGCGTTCTGCAAGAAGGCTCTTTGGGGTTAGGCGAAAGTTATATGGATGGCTGG
>NZ_SDLA01000086.1:0-399 GCF_013096845.1 Geobacillus sp. BMUD | reverse complement strand
TCAGTGATCACGCCATGAATGTTGACATCTTTCGGCAAATGAAGACGCAACCCATTGATCCCATTAAAAACTTGGATCAATGCCTCTAACGCATTAATGCCTTTCTCTGGTGCCGCTGCCGCATGGGATGCCCGACCATAAAATTTGATATCGACAGGATCATTAGCCAAAGATGCGGTGGTTTTGCCATAGCGATAAGCTGGATGCACGCACAATGCAGCATCGACATCCTCAAAAAATCCTGCACGCACAAAACTGCCCTTTGCTGAGCCATTTTCGCCCCCCTCTTCACCAGGAGTACCATAAACGCGGATTTCTCCTCCTAGTTCATCTACATAAGGTTGCAACGCACTAGCAGCCAATACAGAATAAGTTCCAAAGAGATTGTGCCCACAGGCA
>NZ_SDLA01000085.1:0-399 GCF_013096845.1 Geobacillus sp. BMUD | reverse complement strand
GTCAAATTACCTCTACGACACAATCTTATATTGAGGATACACTCTCCCCCTACGGTAAGGTTCGAACGAATCTTTCTCTTGGCCAGGGCGGTGATCTGGATGGCAGTTCCATCGATTATTTTGTTCCCTGGTATGATAATCAAACCACTGTTTATTTCAGCCAACTTTCTGCACAACGAAAAGAAGATCGTACGATCGGGAATATTGGGCTTGGTGTAAGACATAATTTTGATAAATGGTTGTTGGGTGGAAATATATTTTATGATTATGATTTTACCCGTGGGCATCGCCGTTTAGGTTTAGGCGCCGAAGCGTGGACTGATTATTTAAAATTCTCTGGCAACTATTATCACCCGCTTTCTGACTGGAAAGACTCCGAAGATTTTGATTTTTATGAGG
>NZ_SDLA01000084.1:0-402 GCF_013096845.1 Geobacillus sp. BMUD | reverse complement strand
GGATCGGACGGCTGATCGGCGCGGAACCGGGTCACGTAGTGGTCGGCGACACGCTGTCGATCAAGGTGTTTCAGGCGCTCGCCGCCGCGTTGAAGCTTAACCCGGACCGGCGCGTGATCCTGTCGGACACCGGCAATTTCCCCTCGGATCTCTACATGGCCGAAGGGCTGATCTCGCTCCTCGGGCCTGACTACGAGCTGCGCCTTGTCGCCCCCGAAGAGGTCGAGACCTCCATCACCGACGACATCGCCGTGACGCTGATCACCGAGGTCGATTACCGCACCGGGCGCAAACACGACATGGCCGCGCTGACCGCCAAGGCGCATGCCAATGGCGTGGTGACAATCTGGGATCTGGCGCATTCCGCTGGTGCGCTGCCGGTTGATCTGGCCGGGGCCAAGG
>NZ_SDLA01000083.1:0-403 GCF_013096845.1 Geobacillus sp. BMUD | reverse complement strand
CTTGATTTTCCGCTGGAGGAAAACCCTACGCGCCTGAGGGGGGAACCCGTTCTCCAAACAAGGCAGACCCCACACGGATATGGGTCGCTCCAAACGCGACGGCCTGTTCGAAATCGTCGCTCATGCCCATGGACAATTGGCTGAGGCCGTTGCGGTCGGCCAGTTTGCGCAGAAGGGCGAAATGGAGCGACGGTGTTTCGTCGACTGGTGGGATACACATAAGGCCTTGCACTGGCAGGTCGAGATCACGGCATTCTCTGATGAACGCGTCGGTGTCTGCAGGCGCGATCCCGGCTTTCTGCGGCTCTTCTCCGGTGTTTACCTGAATGAACAGCGGCGGGCATTGACCCGTCTCCTGCGCCAGACGCGCGAAGGTTGTGGCCAGTTTTGGACGGTCGAGCGT
>NZ_SDLA01000082.1:0-403 GCF_013096845.1 Geobacillus sp. BMUD | reverse complement strand
GTACCGAAATGGGCGAACCGGATGCCAAAGGCCGTCGCCGCGCGGAGATCGTGGCAGGTTCCGAACATATCGTTCCGGCAGATGCGGTGATCATGGCGGTTGGTTTCCGTCCACACAACATGGAATGGCTGGCAAAACACAGCGTCGAGCTGGATTCACAAGGCCGCATCATCGCCCCGGAAGGCAGCGACAACGCCTTCCAGACCAGTAACCCGAAAATCTTTGCTGGCGGCGATATCGTCCGTGGTTCCGATCTGGTCGTTACCGCCATCGCCGAAGGTCGCAAAGCGGCAGACGGCATTATGAACTGGCTGGAAGTTTAAGCTCTGTCCCAGCGCCGCCTCCTCAGAAAAGAGTCGGCGCTGAAATTCTCCTTTCGTTCTGGAAAGCGCCTCGCATAATC
>NZ_SDLA01000081.1:0-404 GCF_013096845.1 Geobacillus sp. BMUD | reverse complement strand
TGCTAAGAGAAGCCTTTGATCGCATTGAGCAGTTCACTTTTTAATCAACAAAAAATCCCTCTGCTCCAAGAGAGTGAATCACTCCCAGAAGTTAGCTTTTATGGCTAACTTTTGGCGAATGGTTCAATCACTCTAGTTGCAGAGGGATTTTTTTATTCTTTTTTTGCTTCTTCAATCAGTTTTGCTATTGCTTCTTTTTGATATTCTGCAGTGAATTGACTGATTTTTGCTTTTTGTTCCGCCGCATCCATTGTTGGGTCAGCCATCAAAGCGGCTTGCATCTTCTCTTGAACAAAAGTTTGTGCTTCTGTTTTCATCGCTTCTTGTTGGCTTTCAACAAGACTGGCTAGTTTTTTCGCTTGATCAACAGTTAAGAGAGTCCAAGTATCTGGAAGAGAGAACGT
>NZ_SDLA01000080.1:0-407 GCF_013096845.1 Geobacillus sp. BMUD | reverse complement strand
CTGTCTGTCTTGAACGGCTGGCCAACCACCACGAGGAATGCCGCTACTGTAACAGCCCTCCCCACAACTCCGATGAGAATGGCCGGACCGTAGATGTTGGTCGGGTTCTCATTGTTCCATTTATCGAACCATTTGGGAAACATGATCAGTTCTCCTGTCCAATAAAGGTCTCATAGGAACCGTATGCTTCGTACCCGTAAGAGCCGTCATACATCGGAGCGAAGTGATGCTCCTGTGCCCAGATGAACCAGTTGTCCACCACAGTGCCGGTCAAAAGGATGCCAATGCCGCCGGTGATCGGGGTCAGGACCCCGAACCACCACGCCCAGCGGTGAATACCTTCCATCGTGGCGTTGAAGCCCATGGTCCAGCGCCAGAACAAAGCGGCACGTTCGGTGGCAGTACCC